>NZ_CAWUDP010000075.1:0-48523 GCF_963920835.1 Scytonema sp. PCC 10023 | reverse complement strand
CTCACGAGATTCTGATACTCACTCACGAGTATAAAAGACTCGCTCACCAGGTTCTAACACTCGCTCACGAGTATAAAAGACTCGCTCACCAGCTTCTGATACTCACTCACGAGATTCTAATACTCCCTCATGAATATAAAAGACTCGCTCACGAGATTCTGATACTCACTCACGAGTATAAAAGACTCGCTCACCAGGTTCTGATACTCGTTCACGAGTATAAAAGACTCGCTCACCAGGTTCTAACACTCGCTCATAAATATAAAAGTACTAGGTTTATTCCGAAAAACTGGTAGATGCTAGGGTATATTCTGTAATACAGAAATATTTAGTGTTCGATGAGTGTCCATCTGTGGTTCCTATTTCCTGATGTATTGCACTCAACCCCCGAACCACTATATAAGTGACACTAACAATCAGATGCAGCCGACTCGCCATCAGAATGTCGATGATCATATCATGATCACTGGGGGCGGCTTAACTAGGTGGAATGACTTTTAGCAAAGCCCATGCAAAATCTACAAATTCAAAATGGCATATGGATAGTACAAATCTAGCGCAATACATCGAAGCAACTGGCAGTATTGCCAAACCTTGGCTATTAGTGCAACTGCGACTGAAAAAACTTCAAGAGTGTCGAGCCACACTTTCAGAAAATGAGTACGCTCAACAGCTAGAAGACATTCACCAAGACTTGATGAATTTGGGGGAATGGTGGCGCGGTATCGAAGATGAGGTATTTTAACTGATTCGGCAAGAAGTCCCCCACTTGACGTTGGTTAGTGGTGGGATGAATTGTTTGTTTGGTAACATGAATATATCTTCAGCAGGTCTACATGGTGATGCATGGGCTGATGACAGTCGCGCTAGGTGTGCGCGAGAAGTAGTCCTTGCACGTTGATGTTAGCGTTCGCGCAGCGTGTGCCAAAGGCACTCAGCTCCTCACGAAGTGAAGCACTCGCCCACCGTTTGCCAATAGGCATCCAGAAAACAAGAGTGCAAGATGCCTATTGGCATTACTTGGTTGTTATAAAGGGTAGGTTGAAAACCCTGTGGCTTTAGCCCAGGGATGAAAACCACTTTAAGGTAGGCTAAAGCCTACCGTGATGCAATGTTTTCTAATTAACTCTTCAAGGTATTCGCTAGCGCTAACTTTTTGTTTTACGGCTAATTCTTGCACCGAGTACCATGCATCGTCTGTTAACCAAATCGTATGTTTTCTTTTTGGTTGGTTATGTAAAACCGGAATATTTCTTACCCTTTTTTTGCCTTTTCCTGTTGCCATGTATAGAACCAACTGCTATACTAAAACTATAGCACAGGTAGAATATCCGCTAGCACGTGACTATACAAACCTGGGGTGTCTCCACACGACTGGCTAGGAAACAAAAATGCTCGGAGGGTAGGGAAAGTCCTCCTAAAAAACCCAGTCGCTACCTAATAAGTTGCGCGTGAACCTAGAAAAGAAACAACTTAAACAACAGCGTACGGCGTGCCCCGCCGGAACGTAGGGAAAAGAGAGGAACACGCTAAATAGCGCACTCTCAACAAAGTACCTGAAAGCTTGGGGACAGATGCCCTCTAGGTATGAGCGTGAACTGGCTCAACATTTGGTCAACTACACGACGGATGTTTGGTTTAGATATTGCCCGTGTACCAGTCGGCGACTGGGAATAGGGACACGTTCGCGCAGCGTCTCCGTCAGGAGAAGGTTTACGGCTTGCTGGACGAACCAAGAATCCCCTGGCTTTTCGTTAAGATGAGCGCAAGCGTTATCTTAACAGCCAGGGGAGTGTCAATACAACCGCAGTCCGCAAAAACCAAGCGGCACGAACAAAAATCAATATCTGCCAAGGGATACGCAGGGCGGCTGCGCGGGTTCCTCCGTGAGAGGATAAACGGCTTTCATCCGAGAGACGCTGTGTAAGACCATCACCGGATTTGGTTCCGGACATTTAGCGATAAATGTACCTAACGTGGCAACGGTGAAGCAGCGCTGAAGACGGGTTTCCCGTCGCAGGCGACTGCTGAACCCGAAGGGCGAATGAGACGCGTATCTCTTTCAGAGACGCTGAGCGCAAAGCGCACGCTCCGCGAACGCGAAGCATGCGCCGTCTTCGCTTAGCCCCCACCATACCGCTTGCGCTTGGTGGGTACTTCACACTTATGATTATTGATTAACTTTAATTAATAGCGGTGTTTTAACTGATGGATTATAAAGATGCTGGAGTTGATGTTGAGGCTGGTCGAGAGTTTGTCAACCAAATTCGTAATTTAGTTCACAGCACCTTTAGACCGGAAGTTGTTGGTGGATTGGGTGGCTTTAGTGGCGGCTTTCAACTACCAAGTGGTTACAAGGAACCTGTTTTGGTTTCTGGGACTGATGGTGTGGGAACAAAGCTGAAAATCGCTCATGCTCTCAATCGTCACGACACCGTTGGCATTGATTTAGTAGCGATGTGTGTTAACGATGTGTTGACATCTGGCGCAGAACCGCTATTTTTTTTGGATTATCTGGCGACAGGTAAACTAGACCAAGAGCAGCTCACAGGAGTGGTTGCAGGTATAGCCTCTGGGTGTCAGCAGGCGGGTTGCGCTTTACTAGGAGGAGAAACCGCAGAAATGCCGGGTTTTTACCAGGTTGGTGAGTATGATTTAGCTGGGTTTTGTGTAGGAATTGTGGAAAAAAGCCAGATGCTGGATGGTTCCCAGGTACAAGTGGGAGATGTGGCGATCGCACTGGCTAGCAGTGGTGTACACAGCAATGGCTTTAGTTTAGTCAGGAAAATTGTCAGCGAAAAAGAATTTTCCTGGAGCGATCGCCTAGAAATATTTGATTCACAAACATTAGGAGAAATTTTCCTCACACCCACGCGTATTTACGTCAAACCCGTACTTGCTGCGCGTCAAACGGGTTTAGAAATTCATGGTATGGCTCATATCACGGGTGGAGGATTGCCAGAAAATTTACCTCGTTGTTTAGGTAAAGGACAAGCTATTAAGATTGAGGGCGATTGGTCTATCCCACCTGTATTTCAGTGGTTGGCGGAAGCTGGCTCAGTCAGTCCGCAAGCTATGTATAACACTTTCAATATGGGGGTAGGATTTGTGCTGCTAGTACCTCCCCATCAGGTACAACAAGCAATAACCTACTTTGATTCACAAAACGTAACAGCTTTTACAATTGGTGAGGTAATTAGTGGCTCAGGTGAATTAATTGGATTGCCAACATAAGTGATAAGATTTATACACTATAGAATTGATTCTTTTTTGTGTTTTAAAGTGCTTATTTGCACTATATTTAATATTTATTAAATATTTGTCAAGGTAGGAAAATGTGGATTTAACCGGCATGAGTTGCAACATTTCTTACTTTTGCTTATAAAACGAATCGAAAATACGCATGATCGTTAGGCTTTGAATTTGCTAACGTAGTCTTAACATATTGAAAAATTTTGCCAATGATGCCCAGAAAATAGGTACCACCACTCGTTTGCGGTGCTGGTGCATTCTGGGCTGTTGATGTCGCGCTTTTTCGTGTAAAAAATCACCTAATACAGAAAAGAGGGGGTTATGACTGTCAATATTGTTGAGGTATTTACCTCTAGTGAACGATTAAAGCAAGTATTCCAGAGCATTGATGCAAAAAGTTGCCCGACGTGTTTCAACTTTCACATGCACACTGTCCACTCAGATGGCAGGTTGCACCCCTTTGCATTGATGGAGCAAGCTGTCACCATAGGTCTAAAAGGGCTTGCGATTACCGACCATCATAGTATAAGTGGCTACGAAGCAGCTTTAGACTGGTTGGAAAACTGGAAGTGGAACAACCCAGGCGCAAACGCTCCTCACCTCTGGAGTGGCGTAGAAATTCATGCCAATCTTTTAGATATTGAAGTTCATATTTTGGGTTATTCTTTCGAGCCAGAACACCCCAGTATGAAACCATACATCCAAAGAAAAATTACTACAGGTGAAGAATATCAAGCAGCTAACGTAATTGCTGCCATCCAGAAAGCGGGGGGACTGGCGGTACTAGCTCACCCAGCTCGTTATAGGCGATCGCATTTTGACTTGATTCCTGCTGCTGCACAACTGGGTATCAATGGCGTTGAAACTTTTTACGCCTACAACAACCCCAACCCTTGGAAACCTAGTGCCGTAGAATCGATGCAGGTGCAACAATTGGCTAGTGAATACGGTCTTTTGAACACCTGTGGTACCGATACTCACGGTTTAAACCTGCTCCAGCGGTTGTAAACATGGAGTTTAGTGTTTTAGCAATACTCCTGGTTCAACAAGCCAGGGGCTAAAAACAGATTATTATATTGGATTTGAGATGATCGATTGTAAAAGTTAGAGTTAGAATTTTGCTAAATTATTGCTGAAATTGGGATAGTAACCAAGCACCCACCGCTTCTAAAAATCTACGCATATCTGGGCAATAATCCACAAATCTCTGCAGAGGGAAGTTAGCGGTTTATCTTCCTTGAAATCATCTTTAGCGCTTTGGCTTACTCTGAACAGATTGTTCTGCCCATTGTTTGACCAAAGACCCCCAGTTAGAGACAGCATAGAAGTTGTGACGCTTCATGCCGGATTTCTTAATTGCGTTATTCAGTTGATTCCACTGTGACCATACGTGCTTTCTATCCTTCACGGGCAGATAGGCGGTTATGGTCACAGGAATATTTTCAGTCAATCTCATGGCACGTCGTGCGATAGCCATAGCAGCAGCTTCATCACTGGCTAGACCATATTGGCGAGCATACTTCACCAATCCAATAATACTGGTGTAGGCGGGATTCACCTTCATGAGATAAATCCCCCGATTACTTAAAATACTTTCTAGCAACTCGTAGAATCGGCTATAAGCCCAGCCTGAGAGCATTCGAGCGTATTTTCGTCCTCGTTCGCACAAGAGCTCTTTCTTGGCAGAAAAGTCCAGCCTTTCGCAAGCAACGGGACACGCGAAGGTCTCACCTAAAGTTGCCAATTGCAAGCAAGCATCGACAATTTGAGCATCTTGTAAGCCAGACGGCAGTCCCATCTGTAACGGTATTTGTCCATGAGCTTTCAGATTGCCGTTAGCGTCCACATATGCCCAACCAATCGATCCGGGATTCATATCAATCCCAATACAGCCATAAGCGGAGTGTCTGGAAACACGTTCTACAGGCGCTGGAGTAAACTGCACTGCGGCATTCCATTTCCCGTCCTTGCGGAAGAACTGCCAGGTCTTAGAACCATCTTTGGGCAATCTGTTGATTTTGCGTTCAAAGTTACCTAATTTGGTTTGAACATATTTCCCAAACTTAGCTTCTAGGCAGGCAGGCACACGAAACTTGAGGATATCTCCATCCCATTGACAAGCTTGATTACCAAACGATTCATCTCTAGAACCAACTACAAATACTTGTGATTTTGAGACGACGGTTTGAATGGGCGCTGTCTTTAAATGCTCTAGCTGTTTGGTTAATTGGTAAGCACGACGCTTCTTGTTATGAATTTGAAATCGGAGGTTTTTCCAGTTAGTGTATCGAAATTTCAGCGAATATGATATCGGGAATCTACATCCGGTTTTAGATTTCTGCCAGTTCTTTTTAGCATAAAATTTGACAGCATCGTCTAGCTTTTTCTCTGATTTAGTAATCCATGAATTGATGGATTTTAGCTTACCCTCTAATGTTTTAATATGCCGTTGCCGATGCTCAATTGAAGCATCCACAGCGCCTTGAGCGTGACTAATTATGCCGTTAGCATGACGTTTTGAGATTCCGTAAGTTACTTGTAAATAACTGTTCCAGCCCGATTTCTCGAAGGTATCGACTGATTTAAGATGATTAACCGTCTCACACGCTGCTTTGTGGAATACCGGACTGTATGCAGAGAGGAACATCTCAAAATCAGTCATTCCCAAACTATTCAATTCTTCTGCTGGTGTCGGTAAACCTTTAACATACGTGAGAGTCGTCATTTATTTTACCTCATCAATAATACTGGATATCCCGTCGATTAGTTTTTGGTTTTTACGGCTTCTTGCCTCAGATCTTGCACCAATAAAAATTGATTTAATTTAATTACTCCGTATTAAATTAAAAGCCTTAATTTAGCGATAAAAACCGATAAAAATCAGGTAGCCTTATCGCGCATCTTTTTAGCTTATACGGTTTTTTACGGTTAGGTGCAAGATCTGAGTTGCGCCGTAAAGACGCGCTGAAAATACTGTCACTAGTTCAATCATGTCTTGTACTAGTTCTTGCTCGAAGGTAATTTCTTCAGTGGATTTATTGATAATTACTACTTCGGTCTCCATCTCCTCGCAGATAGCAAATACTAACTCAGAACCGAATCGTAACAGTCTATCTTTATGAGTCAATACGAGTCTACCAACATCCCCTTTTAGTATGCGACCAATAAGCTTCTTAATTCCTTTTTTGTTATAATTCAGACCACTTCCTAAATCTTGAATGGTTTCAAACTGCCAACCATTAGATCCGCTAAAAGCTTCTAAAACTTGAATTTGTCGGACTAAATCGTTTTTTTGGTCATGACCTGAGACTCTAGCATAGTTAATCGTTATGCGCTCATCCAACTTCTGCAAGTCTCTGGGTGTAATTCGTTTAATGTCTGCCAAATAAAAGCGTCGATGTCCGCTAGGAGCACGTTCATAACGTAGCTTTCCTTGGTCTGCCCATCTCCTAATTGTGTCTACCGAAACTCCTAATTCTTTAGCAGCATCCCCGATGCTAATTGTCACTGATTGAATGTCTCCCATATTGCTATTTCTGTGAGAGAATACATTCAATTATATGGGTATTCCGGAAGATTTACCAAGATATACCCAGATATTTTTATTCAGCTACTAGCCCTTCCGTGATTCATTTCACGAGTACGGCGGAAAGCTTCTTCCAGAAGAGAAATTGCTAACCCAGGTAGAACTTGAGACTGAGAAATTTTCCGACTCCCACCATTTTCTACAGCAAAAGCAATAACTTGAACATTTTGTACATCTATAATCCAGTATTCACCTACTCCTAATTCCTCATACAGAAGGCGCTTGTCACCTTTATCATCTGCAACAGAAGTATTTGCAACTTCAATAACCAAATCAGGGGCTGGATAGATATCAAGTTGGATTATCGAAGTACCCCAAGGAATAACTTCCGCGTTTTTACCAATGTAGAACGACGCATCAGGTTGCGCATCGTTATAGCCTGTTTTCCGGTAGGTGCAGTTATCATTGCCGTTCAAATCAATACCTTTGATGCTGGCAAACAGATGTACGGCATAAATAACAATCGAGTGGTCTCGTGAATGGTCATTACCTACTGGTGGGATCTCAATCCTCATTTTGCGGTTGTAGTAATAGCTCTTGGCTTTTTCATATACTGGATTTTCAATCGCCTGAAGATATTCATTCCAACTAGCTGCTACCCATGTATCAGTTGGTAATTTTGTTTGAAGGTTACTCATAAATCACCATATTGAGTTAAGGCTGTTGTTATATTGTGTCTTGAGCAGCATCTTCACAGGAACTTTGACTCACAACTTCTTTCATAACTTCAAGGAAGGTCTGCAAAACTGGTAATGGCTCATCTTGTTGCCACACTGCTACTAGCTGCACCTCTGCGTTTAATATATTGAGACTAATGTAGACAACCCCTACCCTGTGAATGTTACGGATAGAGGCAGGAGCGAGGGAAACACCCATACCAGCAGAGACAAGACCAAGGATGGTCTGCTTTTGGCTGGCTTTTTGCACCACTTTAGGGGTGAAACCTGCTTGTTGGAACAAACTGATGCACTGGTCGTAGTAGCCAGGTTCTAAGTGACGTGATACTAGAATGAAAGACTCGTTAGCCAGCATCGGTAATGCTAACTCTGGCTGAGTTGCTAGTAGATGAGTTTCTGGCAATATGACAACAAGTGGCTCTCGTAGAATTGGTTGAAAACTCAAGGTGGTGTCAGGTATAGGCGGAATCATTAAACCAAGATGGATTTGCTGCTCTTGCAGTGCCTGTACTTGAGCAGTCGTTGTCATTTCCTCCAACTCCAGTTCCACGCGTGGAAAGCGCTCTCGAAAAATCCTCAAAGCTTTAGGTAAAACGCTATAGGTAGCAAAACCAGAGAATCCTACCTTCAGCCGTCCACTCTC
Organism: Scytonema sp. PCC 10023; assembly: GCF_963920835.1. NCBI lineage: Bacteria > Bacillati > Cyanobacteriota > Cyanophyceae > Nostocales > Scytonemataceae > Scytonema > Scytonema sp. PCC 10023. The sequence continues at coordinate 40,365 of NZ_CAWUDP010000075.1, read as the reverse complement.
TCCGTGAGCCACTTGCCTTGCTATCTCTACAGCCTGAGCGGCTTTTAACAGAATCTGGCGTGCTTCTACCAAAAAAGCTTTTCCTGGTTCCGTTAACTGAACTCGCCGCTTAGTACGGTGAAACAAGAGTACGCCTAATTCATCCTCCAATTGGCGGATTTGTTGGCTTAGAGGTTGCTGAGTCATGTGCAGCCGTTCTGCAGCTCGACCAAAGTGCAGATCTTCTGCCACAGCAACAAAATAGCGTAAATGTCGCAGCTCCATTTGAATGTTTTAAGTGTTAATTGTCTATAAAAAATGTGTTAGACAGTGAAAAAAATAGCACTTATATTAATAATTAACAACGTGAACGGACAAGAAACTAGCATCAATAATATTTTTTTAAAGATAGTTACTAAAAATTTAAAACTACAGAAACACACAGATTAACAGAAAAAATATCTGTGTCTATCTGTGTCCATCTGTGGTTAATTTTCCCTAAAAATCGTTTTTAAAACATTAAATATTCAAAAATTCCAAGATTTCAGGATTTCATTTCATGACAGACGATACTAGTCCTTATTGGGAAAATGCTGCTTTGCTTACTATAGATGTGCAAAATTCTTTCGCACTACCGGGAGCTTGTGCAGAAATTCCTGGCACATGGGAAGTGATACCTAAAATTCAGCAGTTAGTACAAGCATTTAGACAAAGCAATAAACCAATTATCCATGTTATCAGGATTTATTTACCTGATGGTTCTAACGTGGACTTGTGTCGCAGACAAGACATTAGAAATGGTAAGCAAGTCGCACTTTTTAGTAGCGATGGAGTAGAACTTGTGAACGAATTAAAACCATCAACTCAAATCATCCTTGATGTGGATAAGCTCATGTCTGGAACTTTTCAAGCAATGAGTCATCATGAATGGATTATGTACAAACCAAGATGGGGGGCTTTTTATCAAACCTCTCTTGAAAAACATTTACGTGAGTCTTTCATTAACACTTTAGTGGTGTGCGGTTGTAACTTTCCTAACTGCCCACGCACTACGATTTATGAGGCGAGTGAACGAGATTTTCGAGTCGTTTTCATTCCAGATGCCACATCTCAAGTTTACGAACGAGGTTTGCAAGAGCTAAGGAATATTGGCGTGAGTTTGGTGAGTGCTGAAGAGTGTATTGCTAAAGTTATGCAAACTGTAAAAATATCCTGTAAAAACTTTCATCAATGAAGAGAGTCTGACTATGAATTTGGAATTTAGCACGAATACTTTTGAAAAAGAGAAGATTGTCTTAGCAGGTACAGAAGAATATATCGTTCGAGGAGGACGTCATCTTTTTCCAATTTTACCTAAAGCTTTTGAAGGGATTCAGCAAATCGGAGTGATTGGTTGGTCATCTCAAGGTCCTGCTCAAGCACAGAACTTAAGAGATTCTCTGGCAGATAGTAACATTAAAGTCAAAGTAGGTCTTCGGAAAAATTCTTCTTCTATTCCATTGGCAGAAAAAGCTGGCTTTACTAGAGAGAACGGCACATTAGGAGAAATGTATGAAGTGATTTTCGAGTCGGAACTATCAATCATTCTTATTTCCGATGCTGCACAGGCAGAAAATTACCAGCAGATTTTTGAGGCAACACGTTCAGGAGCAACACTTGGATTGTCTCATGGATTTTTGCTCGGACATTTAAAAAACATTGGTGAATCATTTCCTGAAAATATTAATGTAATTGCTGTTTGTCCCAAAGGTATGGGATCTTCTGTTAGGCGACTTTATGAACAAGGCAAACAAATTAACGGAGCAGGTATTAACTCCAGCTTTGCAATTCATCAGGATATCAATGGAAAAGCAACAGATTATGCACTTGGATGGGCAGTTGCAATTGGTTCTCCGACAATTTTCCAAACGACCCTTGAATCAGAATATAAATCTGATATTTTTGGAGAAAGAGGAATTCTGTTAGGAGCGATTTATGGCATTGTAGAAAGTTTATATCGTTGGTTTATTCATCATGGATATTCTCAGGAAGCAGCTTATGTAAATTCTGTTGAATCTCTCACAGGAACAATCACCAGGATAATTTCTAAAAACGGAATCTTGTCTGTTTATGAATCTCTCAATGATACCGACAAAGAAACCTTTAAGAAAGCTTACTGTGCTGCTTATCATCCGGCTTTTGAAATTTTAATGGAAATTTATGATGAAGTTGCTTCTGGAAACGAAATTCGCAGCGTTATTGCAGCAACTCATCGTCATCAGCGTTACCCTTTAGGAAAAATTGACGGCACACAAATGTGGCAAGTTGGCATTCATGTTCGTACCAACAGACAATCCGAAAAACTTGCCATTCATCCTGTAGCTGCTGGAGTTTATATCGCTACTATGATGGCTCAAGTAGACTTACTCAAGGAAAAGGGGCACCTTTATTCTGAAATTGTGAATGAATCGATCATTGAAGCTGTGGATTCTCTAAACCCTTATATGCATCAAAAAGGAGTTGCTTTTATGGTTGATAATTGCTCTATCACAGCACGGCTTGGAGCTAGAAAATGGGCACCACGGTTTGATTACGTATTATGTCAACAGGCTTTTACTGCATTGGATGATGATAAACAAGTAGATGAAAGACTATTTGACAACTTTTTGAGGAATGACATTCACCAAGCTTTCTCAGTTTGCGCCCAGTTACGACCTTCTGTTGATATTTTTGCATAAAATATAGCAATCCCGAACAACAAGATTCCCGACTTCTTAAAGAAGTCGGGAATCTGAACATACGCGATTTTTACAAGTCTTTTAAAAAAGATTGTCGCTAGTTCTCTTCCTCCGTGAAGTTTGAATTTTGAATTTTGAATTGCTTAATATGGTGGATAATCATCTTCATCAGAGTAAACGTAGGAACTAGAAACCCCCGCCATCTCCATCCGAGGTGTTTCTGCTTTCATCGTTTCCTTACCAAAGTCCTTATACTCTTCAAAAGTCTTACAGATAATTCCAGACTCTTGCGAGTCTGAAGCAATCAGGTACTGTGTTAAGGTAGCGACTGTAGGATGTTTATAGTCCACAGTTGAAGCTACTAAAACTATATTCGGTTCAATTCCTCTTTCTTCACAGTTAATAATCGGGGAGAAAATTCCGTGGGCGTGGAATAGGGAACCTTTTGGTGTGAGAGGCTGCTTGCGGTATCCAGCATAAGCCTTTTCTAATTCGGCAAGGAAACCACCAGTGACTCTACCTTGTTGGTATTCACAGTAAGCTTTACTGAAACTTGCTCCTGCGGCTCCATTTACAGTTAGCTGTAGCGGTGATTCATGTAAGAAATTTTTATCTTCTCCTACTAAATAAATTAAATAGCGAGTAAATGTTTTAAATTTAAGTTTGTCTGCTAAAAAAGCATCGTAATTGTCTTTGAGTGTACCCAATTTTACTCCAGTTTCCCGGTCTTTGACAGATAACGGTCCCCGACGGACTACGACTAACCGTGGAGTGGTGGTCATATATACCGTTTCGACTCCGGAGCTAAATTCATGCTCGATTTGCTGCCAATTGTCGTCGGGCTGAAAGCCTACAGCGTTGGCGTTATCCAGCTTAATTGCCAAACCGTGAGGTTGTAACCCATTTGTGCCATAGCGAGGATTTATCATCTGACACCAAGGGAGTACTTGAGAAGCTGGTGCGTTGTACTTCTCGTCCTCAAAGTCGAATTTTGCAGATAATTTCATCGTCTTAGGCGGTTGTCAATGTTTTGCAGATCAAGTTTACACGGTTTAGCAATGCTTGAGACTTCGATGCAGTTAGTGGCTTTAGACACAATTGATCTAAAAGTGAAAATACTCTATCACTTATTCAAGAAGTCACGCACAATCTAAACCTGATTTTAACAACTGCCTGTCAAAGCGCCCATGTAGAGTATTTTTGGCGCAGATGGGTAAATGCGCTACAATCAGTTGAATAAACCCGATTTCTAAGAAACCGGGCTTTTATGCTTTGAGCCAGAAATCAAATCAACACTGTATTTGTGGCATTCGGTTGAAAATTAACAGCAGGGGCAAACTATTGAGATAATCGCTGCTGGTAATAGTCAACAATTTGTTCTGTGACTTCAGAAACGCTCAAACCATCAGTTTTAATTTCAACGGCATCTGGTGCTTTTTTTAAGGGGGAAACTTTACGCGTGGTGTCTTTCCAGTCGCGTTCAGCGATGTCCTTTTCCATCTGCTCTAAACTCACTTCAGGTTGACCCTGTTTTTTAAAGTCTTGCAGGCGGCGACGTGCACGTTCACTGACAGAAGCAGTTAGAAAGATTTTCAGTTCGGCATCGGGGAAGACGTGAGTACCTATATCCCGTCCTTCTGCAACCAAACCACCTTTTTTGCCCCAGCTATGCTGTTGTTTAACCAGTGCTTGACGCACGGGGGTCTGTGCTGCTACTGCTGAAACTTTAGATGTCACTTCTAGAGTGCGAATTGCTTGTGTAACATCAGTCCCATTAATCCAAACCCGCATCGGTGATTGCAAGTTCTCGGTAGGAGTCAGTTCAATGACACAGTGGTTAGCTAATTCAGCGATCGCACACTCGTCGTCAAGGGCAATTCCCTTTTGCAGTACCAGCCAAGTGACAGCGCGGTACATTGCTCCTGAATCTAAATACACTAGACCCAGGTTTGCCGCTACTTGACGAGCAACAGTGGATTTTCCAGCTCCTGCTGGTCCATCTATAGCGATGATCGGCTTGCGATCGCGCAGAATGGTATTATCAATCAAACGTGTAGAACCTAGGCGAGCGGCGATCGCAAGCATTCCTTCCTCCTGAACTTTTTCTTCTATAAGCATCAACGTATTTGGTTCAACCAATTCAATATATTCCACTAAGACAGAACTAACCATTGCCACTTCTTGCTGCACCACTCCTATAAGCGCTTTTGCATCGCGTTCTCCTGCTTTGAAAGCTGTTTGCGCCTTCTGCAAGCCACCATACAACACTGCTGCTTGCTGCTTTTGTGTTGCAGTCAAATATTGGTTGCGAGAACTTATAGCAAGACCAGATGCTTCTCGCACCGTAGGACAACCAACAATTTCTATCGGAAAATTCAAATCAGCGACCAGCCGTTTAATAATGGCAAGCTGCTGACCGTCTTTTTGACCGAAGTAGGCTCGATCAGGCTGTACCAAGTTGAAAAGCTTGGTCACAATCGTAGCTACACCCTGAAAGTGACCCAGCCGAGAACGACCACACAAGCCAGATATCATAGCAGATGGTGGAATAACTTGTGTAACTTTTAATTCTTGTATATTCTTCTCGGCAACTCCTACCTCTTCCGGAGTAGGAGCAAAAATTGCATTTACCCCTGCTTGTTCGCAAAGTAATTGGTCCTGGTCAAAAGTGCGAGGATAGCGTTGGTAATCTTCGTTGGGACCAAATTGCAGCGGATTAACGAAGATACTCACAATCACCGTGGCATTTTCGTGCCGCGCCCGTTGAATCAAGCTTAAATGACCTTCATGCAACGCTCCCATTGTCGGAACCAAACCAACTGCTGTCTTGGATCTACCAGTCACCTCAAATGGCAACGGCTGCGGTTGATCCACAAGCTGGTTTTCAAAACGGTGTTTAGCTAAATAGCAGCGTAAAGCTGCGACTGTTCTCAACAGGCGCACAAAAATACCCCTAGTTTTCTCTAGCTCTCCCCGTTAGTTTATATCTGAAAGCGAGGAAGAGACCAGCAACTAGGGGAACGAGGAATAAGAAGGTGAGGGAATGAGGGAATGAGGGAGTGAGGGAAGTGAGGGAGATGAGGGAGATGAGGGAGATGAGGGGGACAAGGGGATAAGGAGGTGTTTTCTCCCTTGTCTTCCCTGTCTTCCCCTGCTAAAAAACTGCTTCCTCTGGTCAAGAGCTCCCTTACTCCCTATACTCTTACCTACCTAGGATTTCTACCCGCACTGGTGCAACGCCACTGCCCATCATTCCCAAAATCCGTGCGGCGGCAACAGAAAGGTCAATAATTCGACCACGAATGAAGGGTCCTCTGTCATTAATCCGCACCACTACAGAACGACCATTGCGGGTGTTGGTAACGCGGACTCGCGTACCAAAGGGTAAGTGGCGATGGGCAGCTGTTAATCCTTCTGGATTAAACCTCTCACCGGTGGCGGTACGATTGCCAGAACCATCATAGCCGTAATAAGAAGCCATACCTTTAGCGCTGGCTATCACTTGTCCGGCAATCTGTTGTGGCAAATTTGGTAGAGATATTGGCGATGAGCGCTGGGGTAAATTGGCAATTTCGTTCATAGGAGATGCATTGCCTATGAGTCTGCGCAAGCGATTTGTTGCTTGCAGTGCATCTTTTGCTCGATCATTGGTTGTATCTGCAAGCCGTGTATCGCCATCGATTTCCACGATTTCTTCGCCATTTGCCTTGATGATATAGCGACCTTGTGGCCGTTGCTCACCAAGTTGGTTGTTTTTCTGCTGGCTCTCATTGGCTGTGGATTCGCCTCCTGCTTTCCAACTGACTGTAATCTTGCTGGCGTCCACCTTGTCCCAGATCAGCTGGTTTATCCTAGCTGCTACAACTGTTGCCCTCTGAATTGGGTCATCTTTGGTAGAGTTAGCCTGGTTATTAATATCCACGCTTGCCCCAATTGATGCTACCTTCGTTGGGCTGCTTGCATTTGTACTGACAAGCTGTGCGCCGTTCTCGTTACCAAATGCACCCATTTTTGTCTCTGAACTGGCAACTGACTTGTCACCAACAAAGGTAAGAACGGGGATGTTGCGAATATAGAGCGTTGCCGCCTGACGCCCTGCCACTTGATGAGTATGAATTTCAGTCATCACAGCAGCATCTGAAGCAGGGTTCTCTGCTGGGGATTTATACTCTCCTACTTTCACCACATCACCAGAGGCAATAGGTAGCGAAGATGGAGCCGCTTTCTTGGCCGTCTGAGCGCGACCTACTGACGGTATCCCAAGAACAGTAGAAAATAGAGCGACAACAGTCCACAAATGTTTTTGATTCATGCGTCCGATATTAAAGCGACTGAAGAACAAAAGTTCCATAAATTGGCGGGATTTTGCACCACTGATGAGTGACATATCCCTAAAACTCCAACTCGTTCTGCTTTCACTTTTTGCTTTTAACTGCAACAGACTACCACGAACCTATAGGGTTGCGGATCGGGGATCTAGCGTAATCCTTGGTAAATTTATCAAATTCAAACTCACCTTTTAAGCCCAAAACCTTACTCAAAACAGCTTTTTGGCTGTGTAACAGTTTTTTGTTTGATTAAAAATTTTATTATTAAAAGCTAACAATATTTGGTAATTAAATTGTTCAGGGTAGCGTACGCGCTTGTTTATAAAGAGAATTAATGGTATTTGCTTTCAACAGCGGCTTATACTACCATACTTTCACTTAATTTCCAGTAGTTTTACTTGAACAATAAGTTTCAAGATAAAATCAATATTTTTAGTTATTTTGATAACTAGATATAAACTATATGTTTAAGTATCGTTGGCTAAGTACTAGCTTTTAAGCCCTTGTTCAGGCTTTGTTTGCAAGCAATTACCCTGTTTTCGCTTCAAATAATGACAGCAGTATTCAAGTTAACTTTAAAATAATTATCATTTGTAACTAGCTGGATATTAGATGAGTGATAATGTGCATGTTTCTTAAACCTTCTTGAAATTTTAGTAAAATAAATTACATAGTATCTGAACTGACAAAACACGAGGCTAGATGTTACTTGCATGAATATTTTTGACCGTAAAAGCAAAATTCCTGATGAGAATATTAACTAGATTGGCTTATGCAAATCGGATACATCAAAATATGTAAAGTATAGAAGAAAAAGCGTAATTTTTAACACCCAACTGTCAGTTTCATGGCAAAGCAAGAAGATTCACAATTTCAATCTTTTGTTGAGGACTTGCATTCAAAGTACCAGTCCCTACAGGATGGAACTGTAGCAAACTACATTCCTGAACTAGCAAAAGTCAATCCAGACTTGTTTAGCATTTGCATCGCGACCGTCAATGGCGACCTTTACGAAGTTGGGGACTACAATCAGCTCTTTACGATTCAATCGATTTCCAAAGTGTTTGTTTACGGACTGGCGCTTGAGGATCATGGACGAGATTACTTTTTGACAAGAGTAGGCGTAGAACCGACAGGGGACGCATTTAACGCAATTGTCCTCGATGAGAAATCGAAGCGACCATACAACCCAATGGTGAATGCGGGAGCTATAGCAACTACCAGCTTAATCAAAGGGTCGGATGCTACTGAACGTCTCAACCGAATGCTAGATATGTTCCGGGAATATACTGCTCATAATGTGTTCGTTGATATCTCAGTATTTACCTCAGAGCGTATCACAGGACATCGTAACCGCGCAATGGCACATCTCATGCTGAATTTCGGCATGATAGAGCAAAGTATTGACGAGGCGCTAGACCTTTACTTCCAGCAATGTTCTGTCATGGTGAATTGCCATGATTTAGCACTAATGGCGGCGACACTTGCCAACAAGGGTATCAACCCGATTACAGGAAAACAAGCCGTGGATAGCCGTTACGTTAAAGACATTCTCAGTGTGATGTACACCTGCGGAATGTATAATTTTGCAGGCGAATGGGCATATAAGGTTGGGATTCCGGCAAAAAGTGGAATTTCTGGCGGGATTATCGCCGTTATTCCAAATGTCATGGGAATTGGAGTGTTTTCACCACGACTCGATTCACGCGGTAATAGTGTTCGGGGGGTTAAGGTTTGTGAGGAACTTTCACAGCAGTTTGGTTTACATTTGTTCGAGTGTGCAAGCAATAGGTTAAATTTTGGTAGTTAGTATATAAGGAAAATGCTATCGCTTTAGTGCGATCGCATTTTGGCACTGCGCAAGAGCGCAGCGCCACTCTAGTTTTTTAGATGATGGTGCTATCAGGTTTTTAAGCTGCTGAAAAAATAATCATTTCGTTGCGTTTTAGCAAAGACAGGCTATCCGTACATTTCTCGTTGTTTGCTACTGACAGCCCTCCTTCGAGTCCTGTGGTAGTGTAATAAGAAGTAAAAGGCTGACTGGTGTAGGGCGCACCGGAAAAACGCTTCGCTCGCTCCATCCAACCGCACAGCTTTATAAAGATTAGAGCTATCTGTGAGCAACTGAATGTTTGGGACAGTTGAAATTAAGCTTTTCCAGCCGCTTCAATAGTAACCAACCGCTAAAATCCTCGAATGACTTAAGAGTTTTGTGGAAATGGCAGATGCTTCACAGGAAATAAGACTAGTCATTAATTTACAACGCCCACTGAGTAGCTAGTTCGTACCTAGCTCCCAGCAGGACTTCCCCCTAATTGAGTAAGCAATGAGGAGACGATATTATCGTGTCAAACGATTCTGAAAATGTTCATCCTAACGACGATATAGATGATTTTCAGCCTTTAGCAGGGTTACGGGTACTTGTAGTCGATGATGATGCCGATAACTGTAATTTAATCGCTTTTATTCTTGAAAGCGCTGGTGCCCAAGTGATGATGGCAGCATCGGCAGTAGAAGCGCTACAGGTTATGGGACAATTTGAACCAAATCTCTTGATTAGTGATATTGCTATGCCAGAAGTTGACGGCTATTCCTTAATTCGCAGAGTTAGAACGCTTGATCCTCCCTTGGGAGCGATTCCCGCGATCGCTATAACGGCTATGGACATACAACAAGGAGGTAACCTTGCTTTCATGTCTGGGTTTGAAGCTTACCTGATGAAGCCTGTAGAACCAACAGAATTAATCACAGAAATAATAAAGTTAATAGAGTTATCTTGACTGCGATTAAATCGCTCGCGTCGTGTCTCCTCCCTTGTCTAAAGCACTAAATATTTTTACCCAAAATATCACTCTTTGGTGCCGTTAACTACATTTTCCAACAGTGTGAATCGCAGCTAATAATATGGTAACTGCGTCACTAAACTACTGCAATCACTCCTGCACTTTGATTCGCCAAGCAATTGAGCGCACACATTGCATAGGTTCCTGGTTCAGGAGTAGCAAACGGTGTACCATTAAACAAATGTAGTTAGACGAACACCTTATAGTGTGCAAGCAATAGGTTAAATTTTGGTACTTGATACCAACAAGGCTTCGCTAGTCCTATCAGCACTGACGTAAGAACGTTTGGTAAATCGTACGTTAAGATTGACGTACGTTAAATTTGACGTATGTTAGTAAGGGTAGAGATATGGTGATACCGCTGAAATTGAGGGCTAACCCTGGAGGGCAAATTTCGCCAGATGAGGTTATTGGACGAGATAAGCTGATTCAGCAGTTTTGGGAAATTTTGGAGAGACAAAGCCTGATGCTGAATGCAGAACGGCGGATGGGCAAAACTTGCATTATTAAGAAGATGCAAGCAGAAGCACCAGAGGATAAGTTGCCGATCTACCATGACTTAGAAAAAGTGCTATTCACCAAACAGTGGACAAAGCTAGACAACTAGCTCATCCATTGGACAGATAGCCATGCTCAAGTCTTAACTGACTACGTTTTTTGGGTCATGACATCTGCAAGTGCTTTCCAGCTTGTAGCTCTGTCGTTAGGAATTAAACAGGTGTATTTGGTTAAACCAGTGTTTCTAGCCGAACAAGCTCTTAAAACATGAGCAAGGAAAACATTACCTGAGCAATCAGAGGACTATAAAATGTCTAATTTCGTTTTTGTAATTGATACCAACAAACAGCCATTAGACCCAATACCACCAGGACAAGCAAGGAGGTTATTAAATCAAGGAAAAGCAGCAGTTTATCGTAGATACCCATTTACAATAATTTTCAAATATGCTGTTGATAACCCAAGAAGAAGTGAACATCAGCTAAAAATCGATCCAGGTTCTAAAGTAACTGGTTTAGCTATTGTTCAAGGAGATTGGGTAATTTGGGGGGCTGAAATCCAACATAGGGGTCAACAAATCAAGAAGGATTTAGAAGCTCGTAAAGCTGTCAGACGTAATAGGCGCAATCGTCAAACTCGTTACAGACGACCTCCAATCAAAAATAGAGGCAAACGCCAAAGATCTGCTAGAAGGCTCGCTCCCAGCTTAAAATCTCGCGTTCACAACGTAATGACTTGGGTAAATCGAATTAAAAGATATGTTCCAATTACAGGAATATCTCAAGAATTAGTCAGGTTCGACACTCAAAAATTAGTCAATCCCGAAGTAATGGGAATTAAGTACCAGCAAGGTGAGTTATTCGGGTACGAAGTTAGAGAGTATTTACTAGAAAAGTGGAGTAGGCAATGTGCTTACTGTGGTGCTAGCAATACTCGACTAGAGATAGATCATTTACATCCGCGTTCAAAAGGAGGGAGTGATAAGATTTCTAATTTAGTTATATCTTGTCATGACTGCAATCAATCTAAAAGCGATAGAGATATTCAAGAATTTTTGGCACAGAAGCCAGATACTTTAAATCGCGTATTAGCCCAGGTTAAACAGCCATTAAAAGATGCAGCAGCTGTTAATTCTACTCGTTGGGCATTATTTAACGAATTGCAGCAAACAGGATTACCCGTAGAAGTGGGGACTGGTGGAAGAACCAAGTACAATCGAATTCGACTTGGATTTGATAAGCAGCATTGGTTAGACTCGGCATGCGTTGGTATTGTTGACCAATTAATCTTGATGACTAAGCAACCGTTATTAATTGTTGCTAAGGGATGGGGTAATCGTCAGATGTGCATAACAAATAAGCACGGTTTCCCCAGGCGGCACAGAGAACGCCAAAAAACATTCTTTGGATTCCAAACGGGGGATATGGTTAAAGCTAAATTGCCAAAAGGTAAATTTGCAGGAACTCATGTAGGACGGTTAACAGTGAGAAAATCTGGCGTTTTTGAGATGATTACACACATTGGTAAAGTCAGTCCAGTCAGGCATAAGTACTGTCAAGCCATGCACCGTAATGATGGTTATATGTACCGTTTTTCCACTATTGTCCAATGAATCGGGGATTAGAGACGATGCGATCGCCCTTGGAGTTTGTCGAGACTGTTTTGCAGGATGTGGAAGAATACTTAAGCGGCTTACGGCGAACAGCAAGACGGACGCGTCAGCTATTGACACAAATAAGTGGTACAGAAGCTATGGGTGTCAAGTTACCCGAATTTGCTGCTCCCCACTGGAAAAGACTGCTCACTGAAACTATAGCCGATTTGGTTGAGAATCAAGAGCGCAAAGTCATTCTGCTTTGGGACGAAGTTCCATATATGCTGGGTAATATTGGCAATCAAGCGGCGATGGAAGTTTTGGATACATTGCGTTCCATCCGTCAGATGTACCCCGATGTCAGGATGGTGTTTACGGGTTCCATTGGCTTGCATCATGTGATTGCTGATTTGAAAAAAGAAGGATACACCAACGAGCCGACAAATGATATGTATGCAGCAGATATACCGCCACTGTCCCATGTTGATGCTACTGATTTAGCCCGTAGGTTACTTCTAGGAGAAAATATTGCAGTCGCTGATTTGTGGGAAACTGCTAGTGCGATCGCACTAGCAGTAAATGGCATTCCCTTCTACATTCACCACCTGATTATTAAACTAAAAATGCGGGGCGGAAAGGTGAATGCAGCAACTATTACTAAAACTATCGAAGATTGTTTATTAGATCCGCTCAATCCCTGGAAGATGGATCATTATCGCGAGCGGATTGATAATTACTATAATGACGAGCAACGCCCTTATGCTCTAAATTTACTTGATATTTTGGCAGTTTCAAACCAACCTTTGTTATTTGATGATTTGTTTCAAAATCTCAAGCAAGAACCAGAAACACAAAACAAAGAAATCGCACGCACTGTATTAAGACTTTTAGAACGTGATTACTATATTATTCGACAAAGCGAGGGATATGGCTTTCGCTATGGGCTGATTCAACTTTACTGGAAATTATTGAGAGGTTGAAAAAATGAAAAGCACCTTTCTCTCTCGCTTTACCCCCAGTCTGATGACGCCAGAAACCTTGGAAGCAATTTTTGTGCAGCGTCATCAGTTGGCAGACTATTTAGTTGAATTGATTCGTGAAAGTGTACTGACGGCAAATAAACATTTTCGCCTATTGGTGGGGATGCGGGGTATAGGTAAGACGCACATGGTAACACTGGTTTATCATCGCGTCTCCAAAATGAAAGACTTAGATGATAAGTTAGTTATCGCATGGCTGAGAGAGGAAGAGTGGGGCGTTACATCCTTTTTAGATTTGCTGCTGCGGATATTTCGAGCGCTTCAAAAAGAGTATCCAGCAGAATATAATGCTAAATTAAATCAGCAAGTTGAAGCACTTTATCAGTTATCGCAACAAGAAGCTGAACATCAAGCAGCAGCATTACTCAGGGAATTTGTTGGGAAACGCACGCTGCTGCTGTTGATGGAAAACCTAGATGATTTGTTTGACGGGTTACGTGATATTGGGCAAAAGCAACTCCGGGCTTATATACAGAATTATTCATTTTTAACAATTCTGGCAACAGCACAAAGCTTATTTGATGGTATCATCCGCAAAGATGACCCCTTCTATAACTTCTTTTATGCTCACCACTTAGAAGAGTTAACGCTAGATGAAGCTGTAGATTTGTTAAGGCATATTGCCCAATTAGAAGGGGATAAGGAACTAGAAGATTTTATCAAAACGCCAACAGGACGCGATCGCATCCGTGCCATTCATCACCTCTCTGGTGGAAACCCCCGCGTCTATGTCATTTTCTCCCAGTTTCTTACCCGCAAGTTGCTAGATGAACTGGTGGAACCATTCATGCGGATGCTAGATGATTTAACGCCTTACTATCAAGCGCGGATGTCGTGGCTTTCGCAGCAACAAAGAAAAATTATTGAATTTCTCGCTGACCGCCGCCGTGCTGTTACTGTTAAGGAGATTGCCCAACGCTGTTTTATGAGCCATCAGACAGCATCAAGCCAACTAAAGGATTTGCGCGAGAAGGGCTACGTTAATTCTGAATCTATTGGGCGTGAGTCATTTTACGAATTGCGGGAACCGCTGATGCGGTTTTGTTTGGAGGTGAAGAAGCAACGGGATGAGCCAATAAAGTTATTTGTAGATTTTTTGCGAATTTGGTATACGCGTGTAGAGTTGCAACAGCGATTGGGACAGGATATTGATGAAATCAGGAATAATGGATGGTTTAATGATTTAGGACAACAGTTCAATGAAGCGCCAATTGATGATTTTGCTTACGAACAAAATCATTCCAGGTATCAGCAACGTCTAGAACCGCTTCCACCTGATGCTGTAGTAGAGCGAGAATATGTGCTTTATGCACTCCAGGCAATGGAAGATGATGATGATGACCCTCGCGTAGCGGCGTACTGGCAGGAATATGAAAATTGCTTTGAGAAGAAAGACTATGCCAATGCTTTGCGATATGCAGAGAAACTGGTGGAAATTCGTGGTCAGGCAGAGGATTGGTTAGAACAGGGACGCTGCTTAAACGGTCTTAAACGCTATGAGGAAGCTTTAGCATCCTTAGACAAAGCTATTTCGCTTGACCCCAATTCTGGGCGCGCTTGGGGACGCCGAGGTCGGTCACTACACAACCTCAAATGCTATGAAGAAGCCTTGGCATCCTTGCAAAAAGCGATTGATCTCGACCCAAATGATGCTTGGGCTTGGAATCAGCGGGGCAATGTGTTAGCTAACCTCAATCGCAATGAAGAAGCTTTGGCATCTTTGGATAAAGCGATTTCGCTTGACCCCAATTATAAGTGGGCTTGGGGTCAGCGAGGCGATGTGCTAGGCAACCTGAAACGCTATGAGGAAGCTTTAGCATCCTTGGACAAAGCGATTTCGCTTGACCCCAATTCTATGAGTGCTTGGTTGGTACGAGGAAGGACACTTTCGTTCCTTAAACGCTACAAAGAAGCCTTGGTATCCTACGACAAAGTGATTTCGCTTGGCTTTGATCATGATAGCATTTGGTTTTTGCAAGGCTGGGTACTGAAGAACCTACAACGCTATGAGGAAGCCTTAGTATCCTTAGACAAAGCGATTTCGCTTGACCCCAATTACAAGTTGGCTTGGGCACACCGAGGCGATATGCTAGGCAACCTCAAACGCTATAAGGAAGCCTTAGTATCCTTAGACAAAGCGATTTCGCTTGACCCCAATTATAAGTGGGCTTGGGGTCAGCGAGCCTGGTCACTGAAAAAACTCCAACGCTATGAAGAAGCTTTAGCATCCTTGGACAAAGCGATTTCGCTTGACCCCAATTATGATTGGGCTTGGGGTCAGCGAGGCGATGTGCTAGGCAACCTGAAACGCTATGAGGAAGCTTTAGCATCCTTGGACAAAGCGATTTCGCTTGACCCCAATTCTATGAGTGCTTGGTTGGTACGAGGAAGGACACTTTCGTTCCTTAAACGCTACAAAGAAGCCTTGGTATCCTACGACAAAGTGATTTCGCTTGGCTTTGATCATGATAGCATTTGGTTTTTGCAAGGCTGGGTACTGAAGAACCTACAACGCTATGAGGAAGCCTTAGTATCCTTAGACAAAGCGATTTCGCTTGACCCCAATTCTATGAGTGCTTGGCGTGAGCGAGGCAGGGTACTGGACAATCTTCAACGCTATGAAGAAGCTTTGGCATCCTGTAATAAAGCGATTGAGCTTAATCCCAATTATGCAAATGCCTGGGGCAGCAGAGGCTGGATTCTAGATATACTCGGACGTCACGAGGAAGCCTTGGCATCCTGCGATCGCGCGATCGCACTAGGCGAACAATTTTCTTATGTTTTCTTCAACCGAGCGATCGCAATTCTAGGACTGAATCGTTGGGAGGAAGGCATCGCAGCATTAGACAATGCACTTGAGCTTATAGAATCTACAGAGAAGGCGTCTGCGGAGGACACTGAATTAATTTTACGTAATCTACTTAACAGCACAAACGATGCAGCTGTGTGGAGAACGCGCATCACAACCCTAGTAGAACTTTACGACAAACATCAAGTCGCCTTAGCATTAGCGCAGGGACTTGTGCGAGAAAAAAGCATACGTGCGTTGATGTCAGAAATGGTAAGTGACAAAGCAGCGCAGAAATGGCAGGAAGTTTGGCAGGAAGTTGTAGCGAGTCGCCCTGAATTCCAAATTCCTCTCCGTCTTCTCAATGGTGCTGTCCGCTATCGGGAGACAAAAGGCGATAGGCGTGTTTTGCTCGAACTGCCTATAGAAGAACGCAAGCTGTTACAAGAGGTGCTGAGTACAGTGAAGCAAGATAATAACTAATACCAATTTGAAAAAAGAATGCGACAGATACACACTCCCAAACCCTCGTTATCTTAGGCTTTCTTAATTTTGAATTTTGAATGAGCGAATGCGTGAATTGGTAAAACGCCATCCTTCCTAAACTCGCTACCATCATTACTATAGCAGTTCTCAATTGGCTGTAATACAGATTGCTTGTAGGGGCACGGCATTGCCGTGCCCCTACCGGGCTGCGTGTATTCTATGCAATTAAGAAGAATGCAGAACCGCAGCTAGGAACGCAGTTGGGTCCCCACAAGGAGAAGTCCGGGGGATTTGCGAGGTGGAAAAACTTTCTTTTTTCTCCACGGATAAATCCGGGGGCAGCCATACCAATACGACTAAACCAGAACTCTCGACTCATAACGAGAAAACGCGTTTAATATTCTGACGAATGAGTTCTGTACCTATCGTTCTTTTTTGGTGACAATTTTCGGTATTGTTTCTAATGGAAAACTGTGGCAATTTGGCAACCTAAAAGCAGATATTTTTACCAAAAATACCACTTTTTACATTATTCAAGAACTAGATAAACTCTTTGCTGCTGTTAACTACATTTTCCAACAGTGTGAATCGCAGCTAGATAATATGGTAGCTGCGTAATCTCAACTCACTGCACTTCCCTACTCCTGCACTTTCATTCGCTAACGTCTCGACTGCACACACTACGTAGGTTGCTGGTTCAACAGTGGCAAACGGTGTACCAGTAGACAAATGCAGTTAGACGAAGACCTTATAATTGCTATCTCTCTTCCTGCTCTAGTAGCTTGGAAAGTCTATTTTTAATTTCTTGTACTTGCTTATCGCCCCTAGGTAGTGTTAACAGACGAACTTCAATCTCTGCAATATTATCAATCCGAGTGGTCTTCTCCCAAACCCTGTTCTCTACCTCGGATTCATGTTCGTAACGAAATGTTACAGTGTCATAATTAACATCTAAAATTTCTACGTTCTTTAACCAGCCGTTACTGCTTTTGACAAAAAGCCATACGTTAGGCAGACCGATGAGTTCTCTGAGTTTACTCTCCATATAAATAATACTTTGTTTGTGGTGGAACTACTATGCTTACAAAAATTGTCAATCTAGCTTAAGACATATTCTTACATGATTTTCTCATTTTGAAAAGCTTCTTGTCAAAATATTTTTGGCGATAGATGATACAAATCACGTTATGACCGAAGATTTGTACCTAACAGACGGTACTAGACTTGCCAATGGATACATCTTTTCTGTAATGATAGAAAAGATAATAAAAGTAAATTTTTATTAAGCGAGGATAAAGATGTACATCGTACAAATTGCCTCGGAGTGCGCTCCTGTCATCAAAGCTGGAGGTTTAGGCGATGTCGTTTACGGACTCAGTAGAGAATTAGAAATCCGGGGGCATACCGTCGAAATCATTCTGCCGATGTACGATTGCATGCGCTACGACCACATTTGGGGGCTTCATGATGCTTTCATGAACTTGTGGGTACCCTGGTATGGCGCTGCAATTCACTGTTCAGTCTATTGTGGCTGGGTACACGGACGGCTGTGTTTCTTTATTGAACCCCACTCAGGAGATAATTTCTTCAATCGGGGCTGCTACTACGGTTGCGGCGATGACAATATGCGGTTTGCCTTCTTTAGCAAAGCCGCTTTGGAATTTCTGCTTCAAAGCAACAAACGACCTGATGTTATCCATTGCCATGACTGGCAGACAGGGTTGGTTCCAGTCATGCTCTATGAAATCTACAAATATCATGGCATGGAGTACCAACGGGTTTGCTACACCATCCACAACTTTAAGCATCAAGGCTTTGCCGGTGTCGATACTCTTCGGGCAACGAATTTAAACCGGGAGTCTTACTACTTCCAGTATGATAAGCTGCAAGACAACTTCAATCCCTTTGCCCTGAACTTTATGAAAGGCGGCATTGTTTACTCCAATGCAGTGACGACAGTTTCGCCACACCATGCTTGGGAAGCTTCTTACACTGACATTGGCTATGGATTGGGTCATAGCTTGCACTTATACCAGGATAAATTCACTGGTGTACTCAACGGCATTGATTATGATTTTTGGAATCCTGAAATAGACCGCTATATTCCCTATCCTTACAGTAAGGACAATTTTGAAGAAAAGGCAAAGAACAAAAAAGCCTTACGCGATCGCCTGCTATTGCAGGATGTTGATAAGCCAGTCATTGCTTTCATTGGTCGTTTAGATGAGCAAAAAGGCGTTCATCTTGTCCATCACGCAATTTATTACGCCCTCCAGAATGGAGCGCAATTTGTGCTGTTGGGTTCAGCAACAGAATCAGGAATCAATGCCCATTTCCGCCATGAGAAAAACTTTTTGAACGATAATCCTGATGTTCATTTAGAACTTGGCTTTAACGAAGAGTTATCCCACCTGATTTATGCAGGGGCAGACATGATTATTGTCCCTAGCAATTACGAACCTTGTGGACTCACCCAAATGATTGGGCTGAGGTATGGCACTGTACCCGTAGTTCGGGGAGTCGGTGGGCTAGTCAATACTGTCTTTGACAGAGACTA
Source organism: Scytonema sp. PCC 10023 (assembly GCF_963920835.1). NCBI lineage: Bacteria > Bacillati > Cyanobacteriota > Cyanophyceae > Nostocales > Scytonemataceae > Scytonema > Scytonema sp. PCC 10023. The sequence continues at coordinate 21,535 of NZ_CAWUDP010000075.1, read as the reverse complement.
CGACCAGAATAAGCCTCCGGAAGAACGCAATGGCTATGTGTTCTACCAGTCAGATTATCCTGCCCTTGAGTCGGCAATGGAACGTGCTTTGAAGTTGTGGTACAACAATCCAGAAGAGTTTCGCAAACTTGCTCTTCAAGGTATGGAGTATGACTACTCTTGGAACCACCCAGGAGAAGAATACGTGGAGATATACGACCGTATCCGACACAAATGGTAGTTCTGTAATCTACGACTGCGGCAAATGATATTACCCAACTCTCCTACTAAAGGGGGGTTGGGTAAATCTTTGATTGGCATAACATGAAGAATCGGGAGGTTTTATGCTTCGGTTACTGTTTGTGTCATGGCTGTGCCTCACATTGCTTTGCCTACCTGCGTGTGCAGTAGAAATACCTTATAATAATTCGTCTAGTGTCTCAATTCAGAACGTCAACTATCCTAAGGACGAATTTCAAACCCAACGCCTACAAATGATAGAAAAACAAATCCGGGCGCGTGGGATCAAAAACAAGGCTGTCTTAAAAGCTATGTCTAAGGTGCCGCGTCATCTGTTTGTAGATCGATCTTTTGCAGATTTAGCGTACCAAGATCATCCTCTCCCGCTCGCTCATAACCAGACCATTTCTCAACCGTATATTGTCGCATATATGACAGAGGCAGCTGAAATTGCCCCGAAGGACAAAGTGCTGGAAATTGGAACTGGTTCTGGATATCAGGCAGCTGTCCTTGGTGAATTGGCTAAAGAAGTTTATACTATCGAAATTATTCCTCAACTGGCTAAAAGTGCGCGCAAAACTCTCAGTCAGCTAGGCTATCGAAACGTCCATGTCAAAACTGGTAATGGGTATGAAGGCTGGGCAGAATATGCACCCTACAACAAGATTATTGTGACTGCTGCACCAGACGATATTCCTGGAGCTTTAGTTCAACAACTGGCGATCAATGGAAAGATGGTGATTCCAGTCGGAAGCTTGGAGCAGGAAATGATGGTCATTACCAAGACACCAAATGGATTGCGAAAGGAGAAAACCATACCAGTGCGGTTCGTGCCGATGACGGGACACTCGCCTAATGTTAGATAGGATCTAAATGAGAATAAAATAATACTTCTAATGACCTAGAGTCAAATACAAACTTTATTGTTTGAAAGGTGGCTATGGCAATTAATATTTACTTAAAATTATTTAGAAAAGTTGGCTTTCAACGAATTTGGAATTCATTTATCGGCAACTTTGGTCTTCTCTGGTTACTGCTCGAACCCGCTGCACTATTTTTACCAGACAAACTAAATTTTGGCTGGGCAGGTTACTTTGGACTAGGTAGTATCTCCTTGATTCTTGCTATCATTCAGCGGTTTCCCAAAAGAAGTTTTTGTAGTAAGTTATCTTCTCCCGATTCAGAAATTGAAGTCAAAATCGGAGATATATTTGATGAAAAAGCTCACCTCGTAATAGGTGCTAATGATGTTTTTGACACTGAATTAGGAGAAATAATTAAACCTGAGAGCGTTCAAGGACAATTTCTTACAAAAGTTTATAGAAGTGACATAAGATTACTAGATAAAGAAATCGAATCGGCTCTCCAACCATTAAGTCATCTACGACAAGAAGAGCGAAATAAAACACGCGGTAAAACAGGACGATACCCCATTGGTACAACTACTGCTTTAGGTACGCATGATAAGCGTTACTTTTTAACTGCTTATGGATACATGAACAACAATTTAACCGTAGAGTCTAACTCTGATTATATCTGGCGTTCGCTCTCGTCTCTTTGGCGAGAAGTTCGTCTCAAAGGTCATACTATGAATGTTGCAATTCCAATTATTGGTTCTGACCTAGCTCGCACAGGATTACCGCGAATGGCACTAGCTAAACTAATTATTACTTCATTTATAGTTGCATCTAAAGAAAAGTTCGTCACAAGAAAACTGACTGTAATGGTGTATCCAAAAGATTTAGATTCTGTAGACTTATATGAATTAGAAGAATTTTTAACATCAGCTTGCTTTTAAAACTTTGATAGTTAAAATCAATTTATTCTGCACTTATTTCCAGTGCACTTTCACTTTATGAATCCAGAGCACATTTACCTTTTACTTGTATTACACTAATTTCTTTATTATAGTGAAATTGTCGTATTTGTCCGCGAAAGTTTACGGATACAACATTCTTACTAATAAAAAGAATTTTTAATTCCAATATGTGTTCGACTATATTATTAATTTTTAAAAAGCATACTGCCGCTAAACGTGCATTGATTAAAAACATCTGTGGTTCCGTAATCCACTTTTTCCATACATTAGTAATAATATGCCCTTTTGATTCGACTAGGTAGTCGTTTTCTCGTATAATATAATCCGGTGTTGATTGATAAGCTTTATCTGCACTTTTCGGAATTTCGTTTAATAATAAAAACCGAATCTGTGATTCAGCAACCTGCTCGAAAGTATAGCCATAATAATTAATAATATTGTAACTATACGACTGTGGTGTTGGCTTTAGCGTAACTATATAGGAAGTTTTACCTTTTATAGATTTAGTCTCAACATTTTCCACCTGCACCATATATGCATCATTTTGGTAAGCATAGATAATTTGTCTTCTGGTGTGATAATGACTAATTGATTGTAGATCGCGTAAATTCGCCTCCTGTTCTGCACTTACGATTGGTATATTAAGGACAAGGTTTTTATTGGCGTTCATTTCAACTGATTGGGTTTCAAATAAATAGTCATTAAGTAAAACCCAAGCTCCAGAATTACTTATACTTTTACTTGTTTTAGCTTTTGATTTAGTAGTTGATTTCTTATAATTTTTAATAGTGGATATTTGCCTTTTAGGTATTACATTGGAGCTTACGCCTACTTGTTTCGGATCGTCATAAGTCTTTAATTTACTTGCAGATGCTTTTTCCGTTGATAATGAACTTGTATTCGTTTTTGAACTGGTACTGCTCTTTTTTACTCTTTTTTTCCTACGATTAGTTAACCATAGAGTAATATGTTCGCGTAATTTATTGCGGAACTCAGAAGGGTTTTTATACTCACGAAATAATCCCCATCCATTTTTACTATAACTATTTTTAAATCGCTTAACTTTTCCTTGCTGTTCTAATTCAATTTTGGTTTTTACCCCTTCAGTCATTGACCGAAAATAAAACCATATTTCGGGTTGATCAATTCTATTAAAAGTTCTCCTAGCTCGTTTAAATTCTTCAATTGTTCCGGATATATCACGCTTTGTTGGAGTTCCAACGCGGTTCCACATAATCCCAATAAACAATACGTAATCGGACATTTTGCCTATCTGCTCGTTGATAATGGCTTGACCGTCTTTACCATATCCAGGATAAGCATTCTCGGAGCGAATCACCTCTAATACAACACCTTTATCGGGAGCTACAGTACGATTTATCTCTTCGACAACTTTAACAACGTGATTTCTTTCCGTACTCACATCGCCAGGAGAAGCAAGAAAAATTTTTAACTTTTCTACTTGGGGCATAGCTAATTCCTTCAGTATAAAATGAGGCTAGCTGGATAATAATATCAAAAACTTTCTAAACGGGGTACGAGAATCATCGCCCCTATCCTCTTATTAATAAACTTTAGGATTGACACAATGAGGCAATCGTTCCCCCTTCAACCCAGCAATTAGATTAGCGATCGCCATGTTTGCCATTTTTTCTCGTGTTTGAAGGCTGGCACTGCCAATATGAGGTGTAATAATCAGATTATCTAAGCTCAGTAAGGGACTATCAGTTGGTATCGGTTCTGGGTCAGTGACATCTATGGCAGCACCTGCAATTTGACCACTCGTAAGCGCTGTGTATAATGCTTCTGGGTCTATAATTGCTCCCCGCGCTGTATTGATGACAATGGCAGACTGCTTCATCAATTCAAACTGGCGATCGCCAAAAAGATGATAAGTCTCGTCTAACAAAGGTGTATGAATTGTCACAAAATCAGATTCTTGCAGCAGACGTTCAAACGCTGTAAACTCCACACCTAAAACTTTTTCTAACTCCTGGTCACATCTGTGTCTGCTAGTATAAAAAATTTTCATATCAAACCCTTTAGCACGACGAGCGATCGCCTGACCAATGCGCCCAAAACCGACAATCCCTAAAGTCGCACCTGTGATGTTCGGTCCCAATAACAAATTTGGTTCCCACGTCCGCCACTGACCCCCACGAGCAAATCGATCCGCTTCTACCACTCGCCGTGCAGCCGCCATGAGTAATGCCCAAGTCAAGTCAGCAGTCGCATCTGTTAACACACCGGGGGTATGACCAACTGGTATCTTCCGTGCAGTAGCAGCAGGAATGTCAATATTGTCGTATCCAACTGCCATTTGGCTAATAACTTTAAAAGAGGTTCCGGCTGCTTCTATCAGTTGCTGATCAATCTGGTCTGCCAGCAAGCACAGCAAACCATCAATTGTTTTGACCTTTTTTAGTAAAACTTTATAGGGAGCCGGTTGGCGTTCTTCCCAGACTTCAATGGTAGCAATATGACCCAGTTGCTCTAATTGAGTGGGGAGGCGGCGAGTGATGAAAACTTTGGGTTTGGACATGGTTGAGGGTTTGTTGGGTTTGCTTACACTCAAGCCAACTTAGTTTAAAGTGTTTTGTTAAGAATATGTAAAACAGAATATGTTATTAGCTACAGACAAAAGAATTTTTGCATATTTAAGTATTTTATGACAGCCTACTTACTGAATCTTGATCCTTTGGGGATAAAACAATGCAGTTCGTAAATTTTTCTCAAATATTTCTCTAGGTAGGTTTCGTAAAAGAACAAACATTGTTAGCCACGATATCAGAATCCCCGCCCGTGTATCCGTCGCAGCAGCGCTAAGCTCAAAAGCACGCTCCGCGTTAGCCCTTGGCGTGCGCTTGCGCTTACGCTATCGCACCAAGTCTTACCGTTCCCTTGGCTGTCAACTTGCTGGTTCAGGGCAAAAAGCGTTAAATAGCATAAAATAGCGCTAAAAAATTGGCATAATTAGTACAGGACTCATATCATGTCCGGCAAAGTACCCATAATAAAAATTCTATGTAGTAAGGACTTAACTGCTTGTTTTCATGGAAGAGGACGCGCATTCCTCACTACACATTTAGTAAGGTTATTTAATCGGACTTGATATAATTTGCTCTCATCTCTTGTTGAGTGGATTGGACAAGTACGCTGGCTGAATCAGTGAAAAAAGTGAGCGATCGCCTCAGCAAACCCCGCAAATGAACTATAATCCTGAGCAACTATCGAGACATTTAAACCTAATTTCTGGGCATTGGCTGCCGTATAAGGTCCAAAACAGGCGATACGCGTAGCGTCAAGCCTCGGGCTTATCGCACAATGCTCGTAATTACTTTTTGCATCAACCATTTGCAAAAAAGCTGCGACTTCCACAGTACTACTAAAGGCAATGACATCAATTTTGCCTTGCCGAATCAGGTTTAACTCAACCTCGTAGATATTTTTGTCCAAACACCGCGTCCTATAAGTTGGTACACAAGTCACCTTCATGCCCAATTTTTCTAAACCTGCAATAAAGTTTGGAATCACATCGGGTTCTGGTACACCGACAACTTCTGGAACCGGAACGAGTACACTTTGCTGGGCAATATTTGGAATTTTAGCCAATTCAGTAATGATTCCGGCGGGGCTGGGTTGTGTTGGTATTAAATCGGCTTTGATGCCAAAAGCTGCTAATCTTTCCGCGTCTGTACCTATAGCACAAAAAAGACAATTTGTCAAAGAAAAAAGGTTTAGCCCCAAATCTTTCAGGCGTTGGAAAAATGCTTCGATACCGTTTCTACTGGTAAAAGCAATCCAATCAAATGTGTCGATTTGTTGCAGTGCAGCATCTAACTCAGTAAAGTTTTCCAGCAGACAGGTTTCGATGGTTGGCATCAAAATCGGCAAACCGCCTTGGTTGATCAGTTGCTCAGATAACCTGACGGCGTAGTTACGAGGTGCGGTAACGATAATTCGCTTACCGTGTAAGGGCAGTTGTACGGTTGGAGTCAGCAGTTTAATTTACCTCCTTGCACAAGATAATAAGGAACCGTAAAGGCGGGTATGAACCGCAAAGGCGGCTTTCCAGAGGGAAAGACTATAATTTAAGGACTAAGGGCTTAAAGTTTACCTATTTTAAGCAACACGACCAGGAGAGCCATCTTGCCGCATTCGATTCAACTCGCTCAACCGCCCCTAGAGTTTATTCCCGAGCGATTTAACCCATTAGTATACTATATTACCCAAAGGTTACTGCCAGTCCTGATGCGGTTTCGGATTCGACCGTGGTTACCTGCTGGGATCGCACAGGTTGAAACTGTGAATGTTGAGGTGCTAGTCAATCTTTACCAACAATTCCAAGCTGGTAAAATTCGCTTTTTGATAGCATTTCGCCACCCAGAGGTTGATGATCCTCTTTGCATGATGTATTTACTCTCCCGTGCTGTACCGAAAGTTGCTCGTCAAATGGGAATTTCATTACAGCATCCTATTCATTCTCACTTTCTCTATGACCGAGGGATGACTTTGTGGGCTGGGGATTGGCTGGGTTGGTTCTTTTCTCGCTTAGGAGGCTTGCCAATTCATCGAGGTAAGCGGCTAGACAAGGTTGGTATGAAGACAGCGCGGGATTTGTTTGCTAATGGCAAACTGCCAATAAGTGTAGCTCCCGAAGGCGCAACTAATGGACATAGCGAAATTGTTAGCCCCTTGGAACCTGGCGTAGCTCATATGGGCTTCTGGTGTGTGGAAGATTTGGTCAAAGCTAACCGAACTGAGGAAGTTTTCATTGTACCGATTTGCAATCAATATCACTACATCAATCCATCTTGGGGAAAACTAGATTGGCTTTTGGGCAAATTGGAAGCTGATTGCGGTTTACCAGTGCAACAACTTGGTGAATCAAACCTCGTTGAGCCAGAAAAAGTTTTTTATGAGCGACTCTTTCGCCTCGGTGAACATGTCCTTTCCCAAATGGAACAGTTTTACGCTCGCTTTTCCCATCAAAGTACACCAATTGTCAAGCAAACAGATCCATCTGCAAGTCGTAACGAGGTACTTGAGGCTCGACTCCAAACGGTATTAGATAGGTCACTACAAGCAGCCGAGCAATATTTTGGTCTTGAATCCCACGGAACAGTGATTGAGCGCAGTCGCCGAATAGAGTCAGCAGGCTGGGATGATATTCACCGCAAGGATTTGCCAAATTTACACGCATTATCGCCCGTAGAACGGGGCTTGGCAGACTGGATTGCTGAAGAAGCATCTCTGCGGACGCTACATATGCGCCTAGCGGAGAGTTTTGTAGCGGTGACAGGAACTTATGTTCTAGAAAAACCTACTTTTGAGAGATTTGCCGAAACATCCTTAATCTTGTTCGACCTGATCGCCCGGATAAAAGGGGAGAAAAACCCTGCACGACCTCGCTTAGGTTGGCGAAAATCACGGCTAACAGTAGGTGAGCCAATTTCAGTCACACAACGTTGGTCAACTTATCAGACAAGTCGTCAAGCAGCAAGAGTTGCGGTTAATGACCTGACGCAAGATTTGCAAGTGGCGTTGGAGAAGATGATTTCGTAGATTTGTTGGGGAACTTGGGGGCGATGTCTAAGGAAAAGCCGCAATGTTGCACATTGTCTTTATTGCAGGCTCCTTTTCTTTTTATACTAGTACACTTGCCCTGTTTTTCCAGTGCTTATCAAGTGCGAATTAAGCGGAAATATCCCGGATAATTCGGTCCATACAGCGTTCTGCCAAAGCTGCAATCGTAAAGGAAGGATTTGTACATGCTGTAGAGCCAGGAATAAGAGCACCATCGACGACATAAAGCCCTTGATAATTATTGACTTGCCCGTATTCATCACATACTTTCCCTAAGACTGCTCCTCCCAATGGATGAGCTGTTATGGCATCACTAACTTCAGACGTAGTTATATTAGAGTTTTTCTGCTGAAGAATTCTATAAGTCAGCTTTGTGGCTGATAGCACTTTAGGGTCAGAAGCCCAGGTTAACTTGACAGAATCACGCTTACCATCATACTCAAATATTCCCCTTGGTTGGGGTATTGCTAAACCAAGAAGTTGTGTTGTTCCGTCAGCCCCAAAAGGATCTAGAATATCCTCCAGCACGACCGGACCTAGAGGGTTGTCGAAGTGTTCGAGAACAGCAGTTGCAGGTCCCCCTTTACCCGATACAGGTGGCAAATTTGAAAGAATAGTAAGGCTATCTCCATTAGTGCCCCAGTATTTGCCAACATTGTCATTCAACTTAGGTAGTGTGCCTGTTGCTTTAGCTTTGACCAAAAGTTTGGAAGTGCCCATCGAACCTGCGGCTAAAAACAAATAGCGACAGGTGAAAGATTTTTCTACAACAGTTTGTCCTGTTTCATCAATTTGAGTACATAAAACCCGGTACCCATGTCCAGGTACTTCAGTAATTGTCGTTGCTAAATGTAAAGGCAGAATTTCTACAAATCCCGTTGCTTCTGCTTTAGCTAGGTAGTTGCGATCAAGGCTGTTCTTAGCTCCACTATTGAAACCAAACCAATGATTACCAATAATGGCAGAAGGCTTTTTGGTTCCATTGATTTCTTCACGAACTATATTCCAATCTACTGATATATCATATACACGATTGGGAAAGCCAGCAGTAGTTGCTTGTTCAAGGAATAACCTCGTTCTATCGTAATAAAAAGTTGCCAAAATGTCTGGGGGAATAGGTGCTGGATTCAAGATAGAACGCACGCGAGGGTAATAAACCTCATCCAATTCTTCATAGTTGATTGAATGAGAGAAAACTTTATAAAAGAGTTCACGAGTAGGCTGATAAGTGACTGCATTGTAAACGAGCGACCCACCTCCAACGCCAGCTCCACAAGCAACGTTAATACCCTCTTCAACCAGAAACTCTAAAATTCCCGTGTATACATCTATAGGTGCCCCATAGTAAGTTGTTTGACTAAGCCAAGCGCTTCGACCATCAGGCTTTTCAAACGTCGCAAAGGTATTTTGCTCTGGTGTAATCGCCCAACGACGACCTCGCTCTAGTACGACTGTATTGATACCTGCTTCCCCCAAACGTAGAGCTGCAACAGCTCCTCCAAAACCACTGCCAATAATTAGAGCATCTACAGCTTCATCCTTTACAGTTTGAACACTAGCACGAGTCAGATGAGCAGTAGCTAGTGAGGTCACTAAAGCAGTGGAGAATAGAGCAGAATTTTGAAGAAAGCGACGACGGCTGTAAGGCTTATGAAGCATACATAAAAATCCTTATATTGACAGGAATTTAGTTTTTGTGTATAACTCCCCCTGATTTACTCAAGGAAGTTAAGCCTTTGAGCAAACCTTTCCGTATTCTTACTAGGTGCAAGTAAATCGACGTTATGCACTTTCGGGAGCCATCAGACATCTCCGAAAAATACCAACACGGTTCAGTAATACGCTTGTAGTTTATAGCACTGCTACAAAAATTGCAATAACGCAACTGGTGCAAGATGTTAGTTGAGGGACTTGGAGGCGATCGCTGTCCAAATCGAACATGAATTGATAATAATCATGTTTATCGCCACGACAAAGGATTAAGACAAACAGCGCTTAATCATCATCATCATCATCATGCTCATCATCATGCTCATCGTCGTCCTTGTCATGTCGGTCGTCTGCATCATTGTCTTCCCTGTCGAATCGGTGATTTTTTTCCTTGTCGTATCTCTTAATTTTGTGGTGCTCATGCTGTTCATGAGTATCTGTAGAATTAGAGATACTGGAAATGATGCTTATTGTGCCAAGTAGGCTGACCAAGCCAAGGGTACCAAGCCCAACTACTTTGGCGATTGAATTGAGTTTGCCGTGCTGCACTAGCTTTCCCACTTTTGGGTTGCCAACAAGATCAATCGATTTTAGTGCTGAAAGAGCAGTAGCAGCATTATTGAAGCGATTTGTGAGATCGGGTGCGCTCATCTTTTGCAGCCAGTTGATAAACTTTGGATGGAGCGAAGGTAGCAACTGTTTGACATTGATACGATAAGCCGAATCTATTAAGTCACCGACTTGAGTTGAGCGGGTTTGTGTCAGCAAGCAGATGAGCGTCACACCGAGACTATAAAGGTCGGAGGCTTCGGTTAGCTGGCGATTGAAGAGTTGTTCGGGTGGCATAAAGCCCAGTGAACCCTTAACCGTGCTACTTACTGCTACTTCTCCACCTCCCTGACGCGCAAACCCAAAATCAACGAGATAAACCTTGAGTTTCTCCTGACGCTCAACCAAAATATTCTCTGGTTTAATATCCCGATGAATCACGGGAGGATAAGTGGATTGCAGGTAGACTAAAACATCTAATATTGCTACAGCAATTTGCTTGATTTCCTCTGGTGTCCACTGGTAGGGTTCAGCTAACGAGGAAGCAGGTTTATATTCCTGAACTAAGCAAAAGCCAGATGGGGTTTCAAAGGAATCAAGATAGCGGGGAATGCTGGGATGATGCAGTTGTTGCAACACTTGCATTTCCTGTTGATAGGCATCGTAGTCTGACCAAGTGGCTCCAACTGTTGCGAACTGAAATTGCTTAATGACTACGGGCGTCTGAGTAGTTGTATGGGTTGCGAGGTAAGTCACACGACCACTGGTGCTGTTTTTCCCCAGTATGCGCTTAATTTCATAGCCTTGCTCGGAAAAATCTGGGAAGCTGCTCATGAGTTTGACGCTGCACGGTTGTGTTGTCTTTTGACACTCTCCGCCCTATAAGGGCGAAGATTCTTGCGTCACGGGGATTCCAATGAATTTACCCCTTGCTCTTGCATCTTGACCGTGTGCCCCACGGCTGCAAGTCCGCGTATCGCGACTACTTGAGCGGCTGCAACATCTCTATCGGTCGTATAGCCGCAATTTAACTAATTCGGCGTAAGTCCCCCACTATAACGGTACCCCGTTTAGTGGCGGGATATAAGCCGGACAACGACGAGGGCATCCCCAACCGAATCAATCCTGTGGATTGATAGGGCGCGGGATGTCCGAGAAGTTGTTAATCTCTGGGGTCGGTAGTCGGTCAATCCAGTCTTCAACCAATTGAGTCATCGTCTTTTCCTTAGTAGCTGCATATAATCTAAGCTTATTTAGACGACGTTCAAATATCCGCAAATTCAATCCTTTTTTATTCATGCTTAGCTACACAACATCTACATATATGATAGTATATAAATGGTTGCTGACCCACCCACTCGGCTGCAAACAAAGGTCACAGTAGCGGTCATACGCTTACCATGGTAACTAGCGAGAGAAAGGGGGAAAGATTCCGGTCACTGGTACGCATCGGTTACGCCCTGCGGTAAAAGATAAGCCACACAGGAATGTACGGAAAAACAATTACTGCCTTGGGAAGCAGGGCGGCTGCCTGGGTTCTCACGAGTGAGGAGATAAACGGTGAAAACCGAGAGATGCGGCGTAAGACTCAGACCGGATTTGGTTCCGGATACTCAGCAATGAGTATACCCAACGGAGCGGCGGCAAATGAGACAGGAAGCCCCCACCATACCGCTTGCGGTTGGTGGTGGGTACTTCACTTACTTACCCTACCGCAAATTCCGTAAATTTCGTGCTCGAGGGAGGGTGGAATGCCAACACAATATCCTCTACCACTGAAAAACAAAATTAAAAGCTCCTGCTGCGGCAGGAGCTTGCAAATAAAGTTATGGGAGAAATAGAGAAGTCATTAGTTTTAATCAGCTGTCAGGAAAGTCGCTAGTTTGCTCAAAGCTTCCCATGTCTTGTCACCAATAATGCCATCAACAACCAGGTTTTTATCTTTCTGAAAAGCTTTTACTGCTGCTTCTGTTTTCTCTCCAAAATTGCCATCAATTGCACCGGTTTCATATCCGCCATCTTCCAAGACTTTTTGGACAATCGAAACTTGTTCGCCAGTGCTACCACGACGCAAAGTAGGTTTATCCACTGGGGCGTTAGCACGCAGAGATTTCCAGGTGAGAGGACCAACTATGCCATCTTGTTTGAGAAGGAATTGGTATTGAATAATTTTTACACCATCTTCTGTCTTGGGACCAAAAACGCCATCAACCTTGACATCCTGCTTACGATTGAGCCTTTTGTTCAACAGTTTTTGTAACTCTTTAACTTTTTCGCCTTCAGAACCAAGCTTTAATATGGGGTCATTGGTGGTATTTAGTGCTACCATAGCTAACTTATCTCGAATGAACTACTGATAAATTCTTCACCTGCGTCTATGAAGATTTCGGATTTGGCTTGGTACACAAAAGGGTACTATTGGATATTGCAGTGATGAGTCTGCGTAAAGGGGATTGGGGATTGGGTATTAGGGATTGGGGTAATGGTTATCAAACGAAAAATTATGTCCGCGGCAATAAAGTCCCTCCCCAAGTCGGGAGCATTTCCAATCTTGAGCCAGTCCCCAGTACCCAAGAATTGATGTATCCCAGAATAGGCGGGATACACTACGAGTGACATCCTCCCCCACTAACCGCAAGCGGTATAGTGGGGGCTTCCAAGATTCACATCTTAGATTTCCTGGTTGCTCTCTTATGCGCGAAGCGCACGCACTCGCGTTCGAGATTTCGCCACTTGCCTAGACTGACTTGCATCAGCCCCCGACAGATCGACTGCACAGGCTGTTTCCATTCCCGTCTGCCCGACGGTACTAATGAGGGTCATTCCTCGGTTTCTAATATTTTGACCTGCTGCCACATCCCTATCAGTTGTGTATCCACAGTGTGAACAGCTATGAACTCTAACGCTCAGGTCTTTTTTGACTAAACCACCGCATTGCGGGCATTCCTGAGAAGTCCCCCTGGCATCAACTTCAGCAAAGAACTTTCCACGCTTCCAGCAGACATACTTAACGATAGTTCTGAATTGTCCAAATCCAGCATCAAGCATATGCTTGCCAAACATGCCTTTAGCACTGATGCGGTAGTCCAGGTCTTCCATGAAAATCATGTCGCCAGCATCACAAAGCGCATGGGCTTGCTTAAAGTGAAAGTCCTTCCTTGTGTTGTCAATTTTATGGTGTAGTCGAGCAATCAAGAGTCGTTGTTTTTCGTAGTTTTTCGACCGCCTTTGTAATCTCGCTAATCTGCGTTGCAGCAATTTCAGCTTGCCTTGCAGCTGCTTGAAAAACTTTGGCGGTTTACTTTGAACACCATCACTGGTTGCCAAAAACTTCTCCACTCCAATGTCAACTCCAATGGGATGACCATGTGGAACTGGATCGGGAACTGTAACATCACATTGAAGAGCGATAGACGCATACCACTTATCTGCCTTCCTCAAGATTTTCACCTGTTTGACCAAAAATCCGGTAGGGATTGGTCTATGCAAGTTAATTGGGATTACTCCGATCTTCGGCAGTTTGATATGCAAATTCGTTACTGGATTCTCCTTGAATTGAGGAAAAAGTAACGACTTAAACTGTCCATGTTTTTTGAATCGAGGAAAGCCAAAACCTCTCTCCTGAAAATATTCCCAGCCTCTATGCAACTGTTTAACAGCTTGCTGAATAACTTGAGAAGGAACTTTTCCAAGTCTGGGAAATTCTTTCTTAGCTTTCGGCAAGTTATTCAGTTGATAGACTTCGCCAGGAAACTTTAATTCAGAAGTGAGGATATATTCTCTTTCAATAGAACATCTATCAATCAAACACTTACGACCAAGGCACCAATCTTTTATTTCTCGAAGAGCATAGTTGTAAGCTCCTCGACAAATCTCCATCCACTCAATTAACGTTTGCTCTTGAGTGGCATTTGGATAGATTCGGTAGCGGTGAGTAAGTGTTATCATGTCAGTATTGTAGCCGATTTACTAGACTAGTGACAAGTAGTAAATGTTAATATTAGGGACATCGAGTCCCTAATATTAACCTGGGGGAGTCCATGTATCCCACACCAAATCTGCATATTATGGTGTGGGTCTTATAGCTCCCCCAGACCCCTACACAAGATAAATAGCAGGAGAGACTAAAGTGTCCTACAGTGAGTTCACGCTCAGAAAGGTAAAACAAGCCTTTGGTCTAACCACCCTAGAGGGTAGCCGATTTTTGACGGATATCACTCCTATTGCACCCAGTGCAACTCTCTCCGACTTTTTAGAGGAAAGTTTACCACTGGCGATCGCTACTGGCACGGAAAAAGCTCGTTCTGAATTAATTATCAGTCCTATTTTGGTTGAGGTGCGGAAGATTCTACAATGACAAATCAGCATTTTCTCAGGTGCTGAGTTTACTGTTGATCCAAAAGCTGGACTCAATGGGGTGTGCGATTTCCTTATCAGTCGTTCCCCGGAACAGTTAGAAATTGAAGCTCCAGCAGTCGTTATTGTTGAGGCAAAAAAAGCGGATTTGAACAGCGGGATTGCACAGTGCATTGCCGAAATGGTTGCTGCTCAAAAGTTTAATGAGGTAAACGCTCAGTTCATTCCCAGTATTTATGGCAGTGTGAGTAGCGGTACTGTCTGGAGATTTCTGAAACTTGAGAGACAGATGGTAACAATCGATTTGACCGATTACCCACTTCCTCCAGTTGAGCAAATTCTGGGAATGTTAGTGTGGATGGTGCAGAAGGGATAAAATCATACTGCCTTTTCACCCAAATATTACCCATTATGGCAGCTTTCGGGGGGAGAGAAAATAGGAAATTTTACACGCTTGATGGGAGTAAAAAACATGAAAGCGCGAACAAGACAAAAGTTCTTCGCGCTCTTTGCGACGCCAGTCGCCTGCGGAGGGAGACCCTCCTGCAGCGCTGGCTCGTCTTTGCGGTTTATTTTTCCGGTGGTAAATCTACACTGTAGAGGGTTTTTCCTTCCAAGTTAATTAATGCGACTGTCATCACTTCTGTATAACCATCAATTTTGACTGTCCCAAAAAATTGCAAACCTGCACTTGGGGGTCGATTTGGTGTCAAATCTGTAGGTATAGTAAGAAACTTCACCTCTGGACCAAAGGTATTGTCAAGTCTATTTGGTCCAAATGTGCCAGAGTTGAGAGGACCTGCAACGAACTCCCAAAAGGGTTTGAAGTCTTGAAACAGGGCTTTGTTGGGGTCGTAGTAGTGCGCTGCTGCGTAATGTACGTCTGCTGTTAACCAAACAACATTCTTAATATCGGCTCGTTTGATGAACCGCAGTAAATCAGCTAATTCTAGTTCCCGTCCCAAAGCTGGTCCGTCTCCGTTGGCTAAGTTCTCAAAGGCGGTGGAACCGTCTGGAACTACCAGTCCAATGGGCATGTCACTTGCAATGATTTTCCATGTTGCTGTTGATTTGCGTAGTTGATTTTTCAACCAACGTATCTGTGCATTACCTAGAAATACTGTTTCTGGGCTTTCTTCTGTCTGGCGATTTTCTGTGTTTGGTCCCCGGTAACTGCGCATATCAATCATGAAAATTTCCAAGTTAGGACCATACTTGAAGGAGCGGTAAATTCTGCTAGGCTCATCCCCATCAATCCGAATCGGGAAGTATTCCAAAAATGCTTGATTTGCCCGTTGTGCTAATAAGGAAACGTCCTTAACTGTGTAGCGATTATCATCGAGTATCTCGCCTGGATACCAGTTGTTTGTTGTTTCGTGGTCGTCCCATTGCGCTAGTATCGGAACTTGGGCGTTGAAGCGACGGACGTTTTCATCCAATAAGTTGTATATATAGTTACCCCGATATTCTGCCAAGGTTTCGGCAACTTTGGATTTTTCTGGTGTGGTGATGTTTTTCCAGATGCTACCGTCATCTAGCTTGACTTCAGCTTGGATGGGATTATCGGCATAAATAGTGTCGCCGGAATGGATAAAAAAGTCTGGATTGACTTGCCGGATGGTTTCGTAAATTTTCATGCCGCCAAACTCCGGATTAATACCCCATCCCTGACCAGCAGTATCCCCTGACCAAGCAAAGAATATCTCTCGCCCATATGCAGGGGGAGTTCGGAAAGTACCTACAACAGGTTCTGAGTAGATTTTTGTATCGTCTAAGTCTTGGAAAGTTACCTTGTAAAATATCTGCTGACTTGATGGCAGGTTTTTGAGATAAACTTTTGCTGTATAATCGCTGGCTTCAAGGGCATTTGGTCCAACAACACGCTGTGCACCACGGAAAGATTCATCTGTTGCGTATTCTACAACTATCCGGGCTGGGCGATCGCTCCGACTCCAAATCACAGTTCTATTGCCGTTGATGTCACCACTGGCGACTCCATAAGGTATGGTGGGGCGCAGTTTATCAGATGTGATTATGGCAGGTGCTTGAGCGAAAACTCTTGATTTTGATAAAAGGTTTGTGGCAATAATTCCACCACTGGTAAGGGCTGAACGTAGCAAGAACTGGCGACGATTTAGCTTGAGTCGATTGGATTGCATAAAATTAGGAAGTGTCGTTAAAAGTGCTACATCAAATTGAATGAACCGAACCACAACGTAGACGCGCAGCGGTGAGACAGCGCTGCAGGAGGGTTTCCCGACCTAAGCGACTGCGTTCGCCGTATCCCTTACGGGACGCTCTGCGCTCAGGCGTGTCGAAGACATACCCGAAGGGCGTGCCGCAGGCTACCAAAAAGAAACAAAGCAGACGAAGAGATTTTCGTGACTTTTCAAGGGTTATTTTTAAGGAAAAGCTGCTACATATTTACACACTTTGCGCCCTAACTCTACAAAGTTTATTTGTGCGGAATTCACTCAAATTTTTAACCGGATTTTAACCAAATCTAAACGAAATCATTAGAATAACAAAGCATTAATCACAAGAAATTTATCATATCCGATAACCCTTTAAACAAGACTATTTTTAGGGGCACAGTATGCTCTGCCCCTACTTTGTTGTGTATGCAACCCAAAACCGTTACAAATAACCTTTATTTAACCTTATTTATCTCTAAATTTAACCTTACACCTTTATAAGGTTAGATGTTTTGGAATACTAATTTTTATTAGGTAATAACTCTTTTCTTCCCCCTATTTTTACCAAGGCAAGCGGCTACCATCCCAGGAAAAAAACTGCCCGCTATCGCCATCCTGAAGCTGTTCGATGATAGTTAGCAATTGGTTAACTGTGCGTTCCACTGAAAATAATTTTTCAGCAGGTACACTTGCCTGAAATGGACGAGAAAGGCGAGTATCCGTTGTTCCAGGGTGTAACATAACTACTACAGTCTTAGGGCTAGTTCTTTTATACTCAATTGCTGCTGTTCGCATTAACATATTGAGTGCAGCTTTGGAGGCTCGATACCCATACCATCCTCCCAGTTGGTTATCACCAATACTGCCTACCTTAGCAGAAATACTAGCAAAAACGCTGCGCTCATTATGACGGAATAGGGGTAACAGGTGTTTGGCAAGCAGGATAGCCGCAATACTATTGACTTGAAAGTAGCGCATCAAATACTCTGGATTGATACGTTTTAAACTTTTTTCTGGTTGCAATGTCTCCTCATGCAGCAATCCTACACAGTTGACAACTAAGTGAAGCTTGTTTACTGCTGCACTTATTTGTTGAACAACTTCAACAATCTGTGATTCATCAGTAATATCCATCGACAGACAAATTAATCTGTCAGAATATTCATCTTTGAGATTTAATAATTCGGAAGCAGACTCTGGCTGACGATAAGTTGCATAAACCTTGGCAAACCTGTTATCTTGCAGTAATTTTTGTACAAAGCCTAAACCAATGCCTTGGCTTGCTCCTACGATTAATGCATTGGCGTTGTTAATTCCTTCAAGAAAAGACATTGATTTTTATTCACAAACTTTGTAAATAAATCTAAATTATCTAGTGGCAGATGAAAAGCCTGCCTTAGTTTCATATACGACTACAACTTCATATCAACGAACCGCGAAGACGCCAAGAGCGCTAAGAAAATTCTTCTTCGTGCCCTTCTCAGTAGCGGAGACGCTGCACGCCGAGAGTGCCTGCGCTTTGCGCTTACGCGTCTTCGTGGTTTATTTGCCAATACAAAATCTACTAAAAATTCTATCAAGTACGGATTCTGTTACTTCTTCACCCGTAATTTCCCCTAGAGCTTGAATTGCACCTCTAAGGTCAATTGTCCAGAAATCAAGAGGTAACTGTTGGACAATTGTCGCCTGCACCTGTTCTAGGGATGTTTTCGCTTTTACCAATGCTGCTGCTTGTCGTTGGTTGATTGCTAAATCCAAATCAGCAGCTTGTACTTTTCCAGCTTGCACTTGTTCCAAAATCGCTGCTTCTAGACCTTCAATACCTTGATTTTGAGCGGCTGCTGTTTTGACAATGTGATTGATACTCTTTGGATATTGCACTCCTTCTGGTGATGCTAGGTCGATTTTGTTAATCACCAAAATTAATGGACGGTGTTGCACTTGTTCGTAGATTTCTTGGTCTGCTGCTGTCCAACCTGTTTGAGCGTCAATGGTCAAAAGCACTAAGTCGGCTGCACTTGCAGCACGACGGGAACGCTCAACCCCTATCTTTTCTACTTGGTCTTGTGTTTCGCGAATGCCTGCTGTATCTAGTACTTGCACGGGAATTCCGCCGACAACCAACTGCGATTCCACAACATCGCGAGTTGTACCTGGTAGCTCAGTGACGATCGCTCGATCACTTCTGCTCCAAGCGTTCAATAAACTCGATTTTCCGACATTCGGACGCCCAACGATCGCCACTTTCAAACCTGTGCGCAGCAGTTCACCTTTGTCAGCGGTTGCAAGAATTCGGGATACGTCTTTTGAAATTCTCTCAATTTCTGATATGATGACGTTATGATCCAACGGGGGTAAATCTTCCTCAAAATCTATCCTTGCTTCGATTTCTGCCAAGATATCCAAACAGCTAGCGCGTAACTGACGGATAGGATGAGCTAATTTTCCCTGCAAACCCGCGAGTGCTGTTTGTGCTGCTTGAGGCGATCGCGCTCCTACCAAATCGGCAATACTTTCTGCTTGAGTTAAATCCACTCGCCCATTCAAAAACGCCCGCAGGGTAAATTCTCCTGGTTGTGCTAGTCTTGCACCATTTTCCAGACACAGTTGCAATACTTGCTGCACCGCCATGATTCCCCCGTGACAGTGGAATTCCACCACATCTTCACGCGTGTAGGAACGAGGTGCTTTCATGATAAGCATTAGTGCTTCATCCACGACTTGCTGAGTTTGGGGATGACGGATGTAACCGTAAAGGATGCGGTGAGATTCCCAAACTTGACGCCCTGGTGCAAAGAAAAGAATTTGGGCGATAGGCATTGCTTGCAAACCAGATACGCGCACAATTCCAACGCTCCCCTGTTGCGGAACAACAGCAGTGGCGATCGCGGCTATGGTTCCAGTAGTAGCAAAGATTTCCGACATTTGCGCCCTTTTAACAGTTATCAGTTATCAGTTATCAGTTATCAGTTATCAGTTATCAGTTTTATCGTTGGGGGAAACACCACACTCCTGTGCACAGAAAGCGTTGGTGGTGAGCCACTGCGGTCTTGGGGTTTCCCCAAGTAGAGCAAGTGGCGTTCGCGTTCGCGGAGCGTGCGCTTTGCGCTCAGCGTCTCCGTTCGCCGTTAGGCGTGCCGCAGGCTCAGGAGATACCCGGAGGGCGGGTTTAAATCCCCCACCAGCCCGAGAAAGCGTCACTGCGTAGGTAGCTGTTCACTGGTTTAACCAAGACATTGAATCTATCTTTGATTGTAGAGAAGTTGGATCATAACATTTCTATAATATTTTTGATTTTTGATTTTTGATTTTTGATTTGATTTTAGAAATGTTGCATACAAGCTCACACAAGGCAGTGACAAGGTTAAGATTTACTAGACAAAGACAAGTCTTATTGTTTCACAATAAGAATTGCTGTAAATTACTGCCGTTCTCAAAATGACAAACGAGGAGGTTTGCGTGGAAGAGGATAAAGTCAATAATCCTGAAACCAAAACCAACGACAACGCTGTAGATGAGAAATCCTATGTAGAGGCTGCATCAAAGTTCATCCAAGAGACTCCTTTAGACAAAATGCACGAAATAGCTGAAGCAGCACGACTCAAAAGACTCATGGAACCTCCCAAATGGGTTTTTCCCGAAGATACTTAAGAGTCATTGACACTCCCCTGGCTATCAAAACATCACTTCGCTCGTTTTGATTTAAAGCCAGGGGATTCTACATTCTACGTCAGAACTTGCTCTACCAGGTTTTCACCAAGTAGCGTAGTGGTTCCGACTCCTGTAGCGTTACTTCGGGAGTGACCAACACTCACGCTTGTTTAACAAGATTCAGAATATTTATTGCTGCATTAGTATCTCTTTGGAGGTACGACCCACAACTACACTTATGCGTACGTGTAAAAATATAAAAAAGTCATATAATTTTAGAGCTTGAAAAGCTTCCAATTACGTTCATAATTTCCTGAGCCTCAAAAAATAAAGTTGTATACTTTCCGAAGTATTCGTCATATCGAGCAATAAAAAAGTTGTATAATGTTGCGAAGCCGCGCCCTTTAAGCTTTTCAGGTAATTGATTTCCATGTTTTACAGGCGATGGGCGTTCGCGTAGCGTGTCCGCAGGACTTAGCCCCACCTCCGGTGATCGCATCCTCCTACAATCCCCTCTACCTCTCACGCAGCCCAATTTTTACACAGGGACTCTGCTTGTTCCAGCACCGTCACTGTCGCCTTTTCCTGCTTGTCTGGTGGATAGCCGTATTTCCGCAACAAGCGCTTAACTAAGCGTCGCAGGTTCGCTTTGACACTTTCTTTCTGCGTCCAGTCGATGGTAACGTTGCGGCGGACTGTATCTACAAGTTCACGAGCGATCGCCTTTAGTATCTCATCACCCAAGACACTCACTGAAGTATCATTGATATCTAGAGCATCATAGAAAGCAAGCTCATCTTCTGTTAATCCCAGGTTGTTGCCTCGGCTTGCAGATGAGCGAATTTCCTTTGCCAGTTCTATCAATTCGCTCATCACCTCGGCTGTTTCAATCGAGCGGTTCTGGTATCTTTGAATTGTCTGCTCTAGCATTTGGGCGAAGGAACGGGACTGAACAAGATTACGACGCGAGCCTCCTGCGGAGGAGCTACGCTAACGCACTCTAATCTCATCATTAATCAGCTTGTGCAACATCTCCAAAGCTAGGTGTCGCTGGGGTAAACCGCGCACATCTGCTAAAAATTCATCCGAGAGGATGGAAATATCTGGTTTGTGCAAACCTGCGGCGGTGAAGATGTCTACGACTTGATTGCTATCTACAGACGTGGAGACTATTTGCTGTACGGCTGTGTCTAAATTTTCTGGGCTTTTACCGCTAACTGTAGTATGTTTCATCATCGCAGCGCGGATGGCTTGGAAGAAACCGACTTCATCCCGAATTGCCAAAGCTTCTTCATGGGGAACTGCTAAGGCAAAGGCTTTGCTAAGTTCTGTAACTGCTTTGAGAAATTGTTGCTTGCCGTGTTCCTGTTGTGAGAGAATATGGTCTAAAGACAATAGACATCTCCGAAAAATGCCAATACCTCTCTATAGCTGGCTTTCAACAGGCGAT
>NZ_CAWUDP010000074.1:0-49548 GCF_963920835.1 Scytonema sp. PCC 10023 | reverse complement strand
TTTTCTTTTAATTCTTTTATTCAGAATACCCGGAGAGTGACAGAAGAGGGATAAGACTGTCACTATCAGCAAGACTCCTACAGATAAGTACTTTGCTTCAATATTACTTGAGGTGGAAGGCGATTCCAGTCAATCATCTGATGGCAAGACATTGGGTATTGACTTAGGATTAAAAGATTTCGCCATTGTTCATGATGGAGAAGAAGTTACCAAACACTCAAATCCAAAACACCTGAAACGTCATGAGAAGAACCTGGCGTAAGGATTCAGAAGAAATTTGCTCGTAAGGTAAAAGGAAGTCATTCAAAAAACAAATACAAAAAACTAGTCGATTCGGTTTACGAACGAGTATCAAATTCCCGTCAGGACTTCCTACACAAATTAAGTAGGAAACTGGTAGATGAAAGCCAAATCATTGTTGTGGAGAATCTCCACTTTCTAGGAATGGTACGGAACCGGAAGCTATCAAAATCAATATCCGATGTGGGTTGGGGGATGTTTATTAATTTTCTAGACTACAAGTTGAAACTCAAAGACGGACAACTTGTAGAAATAGGAAGATTTTTCCCTAGTTCAAAAACGTGTTCATGCTGCAGTCATGTTCTTGATGAGTTAACACTTGACATCCGTGAATGGGATTGTCCCAAGTGTAATACTCATCATGACCGTGATGGTAATGCAGCACTGAACATCAGAAATGAAGGAATTCGGATATTATCTACGGGCGGAGGGAATCCCGTTCTTGCTGATGGAGGCTGTGTAAGACCACCTGCACGGTCTGAGTAAGGGGCAACGGTCTACGAAGTCAGAAGCCTACACCGTACCGCAAGGTCGGTGTAGGTAGTTCACGTTAGTCCACGCAGGCGGTGAGACCAGTGCTGTACCGTGTGCCTGCCCGCAGGGCGAATGAGGGTCTCCCAACAAGCGGCAACTGGCGTAAGCGCAAAGCGCACGCAATCATGCGTTCGCCGTAAGGCGTGCCGCAGGCATACGCGCAGCGTCTCCGTGCCTCCTCCGGAGGTCGCACGGTACAGGCGCAGCCGTGCCGCACCGCGAGGGAGATACCCGAAGGGACGAGCGTTTGTGTGCCCGTCAACTCCGCGACTGGAAGTCGCCTCAATTATTTTCTCTCCATCGTAGAAGAGCGGTAATATCAAGTTTGCTTAATCGCTTATAAATACCGAAGAACCCCACCCCGGTTTTGTCTTGCGCCAAACCTCCCCTCCCCGCTTGCGGGGAGGGGATTAAGGGGTGGGGTTAAATATCACGGAAATCATAACTAATTAACCGAACTTAATATCAGGAAGAGAAAAAGTTTTTTGGCTTTTGACTTTTGACTTTTGACTTTTGACTTTTGACTTTTAACTTTTTAAAAGGCATTAAAAATGATGGAAAAGTACAAACCGTTTTCCTGCCATGTGTCTTTATCCCCAGGGATGGAAATTATCGGAATACCCCAGTCCAAGCGGGCAGTCAGGCGGTTTTCTAATTGTAGGCGCAATCCTAAGCCTACAGAAACAAGTGTATTATTATCTAGCTCCGAACTCGGGCTGGTTTCTCTACCAGAACGGTTCCAGCCTGTGCCAACATCGAAAAAGGGGGTGACTTGTAAAACATTGTTGCCTTCAGAGAAGCGGACAATCGGAATTCGCACTTCGGCAGAAGCAAAGATGCCGTTATCTGTGAGTAAGGCATCTTGGCGGTAGCCTCGGACACTTTCTAAACCACCTAAACCAAATTGTTCAAATGGCACAAGTGCTCGATCTGCGAACTGCACATCTGCTCTTAGTAAGAGTAGGGTATCACGAGCCAACAGGCGCACCCACTGTGCTTGTCCTCTCCAAGCAAAGAAACTGTTGGAATCAAAAGCGTCAAGTCCGAAACTGAACTGAGAACGCAAGGCAAAAACTTGCTGACTATTGCGTTGCGTCCAGTCTTGAAAAAAACGCAAAGCGGTGACTTGCGTTTTTCCTTCTTCATCTGCGCCGAAAGCCGGAAAGGGAATTTCGCCATTGAGTAAACTGGCTTCGCTTTCCCGGCGAGTTGCACTCAAACCTAATGCCAATTCCTGAGTTGGAGATTGTATGATGGGCTGGCGTAGTGTGAGTTCATAGTAGCGAGAGTTAGACTGGATATCAAGCTCACTAAAGGGTCTTTCAATGACATCGCTGTCAGAAATTCCAAAGCTAAAGCTAACTGTGCCATTGCGGGGATTAAAGGGAACAGAGTAGCTAAAATCGAAGGTATTGCTGCCATCAGTATTGGTGTAAGCAGCGATGACGCTATCTCCCCATCCCAAGAGATTGGCTTCGCTGAGTTGGATTTGGCGGCGAAAACTCCCCACAGCAGGAGAACGTCCATTATCTAGGGCTATCTGTAGGTCAAAAGTGTCTGCTTCTGTGACTCGTATTTCTAGCAAACTCACCCCTGGACGCGAACCTGCGGAGAGTTCGGCTGACAGGTTTTCAATCAGGGGATTGAGTTGTAAAAGTTGCAATGCTTCCAGCAGGCGATCGCGATTTAAGGGTTTGCCTGTGGCTAGGGCAAGGCGGCTGCGCACATAGCCAGGATTCAGTCTGCGTGTGCCTGATACTTTGATGTCTTCCAGTTTACCCTCAACCACCTGGATTTGTACGACACCTCCCTGAAGCTTCTGCGGTGGGATAAAGGCTCCGGATGTGATGTATCCTTTGCTAACATACAAGTTAGAAATTTCTGTACGTACTTGGTAAAGTTCTGCAAGTGTTATCGGTCGTTTCGTGTAAGGTGCGGTGATTTTGGCAAAATCTTCACGACTAAAGACACTGCTGCCTGTGATTTCAAATTTTTCAACAGTGATGGTTTGGGGAGTTTCCTCAAATGGGGCTTGTTCGGGACTGGGGGGTGTTGTGGTGGGTGGAGGAAGTAACTCCTCTGGTGGCGGTAGGGGGGAGGGAGGTGCCTGTTCTGGCAGTTGCTGGTTAGAAGGCGGCTGGTTCTCCCGCCGTGGAGTGGTTTGAACAGGGATTTGGGCGTGCTGCTTAGATGCTTGCGTTGTATTAATGACTTGCGCTTGCAGTGGTTTTACTGCTATAGTACTCATGAGTGCAACCAAGCTCAAGCAATGCCAGTATTGGTAAATACTTAATTTTTCGCGAACTTTACTGGACATGACAAAACAACACAGGTATGAAATTTACCGTCGGTGCTTGAGCAACAAGGATGACATCACCGTTAACATCGACAATTTATCCTTGCCCTTCGACAATTTTAGGGGAATCTGGGTTTTTGGGCAAAAATTAGAACGATAATCGTTCTTTTGCGAGGAATTTCTAGAATTTGCGCGATTTTTCATCTGATTCTGATTTCCATTGCCAAAATTTCCTACTTCTGCTTGTTTCCTTGTCCTCGTAAAGGGGACTGGGGATTGGGGATTAGGGATTGGGGTAATGGTTCTCAAACGAAAAATTATAGACTGTAGGGTGGGCAGTGCCGAGTAAAACCTGATGAGCTGGACATAAGTTTAGGGCACTGCCCACCTTACAACTGGTAGAGGCTAGCTCGTAGTAAGCGCTTTAGCGCTAAAGCGCTTACTACCTAAATTATTTACACCGATCTACTTACCTTACAAGAGTTACAAACCGGTAGTGTAGAGACGAGAGGTGGCGCGTCTTTACTGCTGTCATTTTGCTGGGTTGTAAAACTTTCGGATCCGAGCGTTCGTACAGGGTTTACTGATAAGGTTTGAAAAATTCGCTCAAATTAAACAATGTTGGCTCACCTCTACCAAAAATTAACGGTAGCTTCCCATCCCATTTATCTAATGCTCGATTTTGCAAAATTTCTGGAGTTAAAGTTTCATGCAGCACCCTATGTGCTTCCGCCTCTCCTTTTGCCTGATTAACCTTTGCCTCTGCCTCTTTTGATGCTTTGAGTGCGACAAACCCTGCCCGTTTTGCTTCCTGTTCGGCAATTTGTTTAGCCTCTACTGCCTCATCAAATCTCTGAGAAAAGTGAACATGCACAAGGGAAACATCATCAATTGCTACATGATAATTTGCCAGTCGTGCAGTTAATACGTTATCTACTTCAGCTTTCACTTCTCCCCGTTTAGTAATTAATTCTTCAGCAGTATAATTTGCCATAACCGCCTTGAGAACTTCTTCAATTGCTGGATTGATAATTCGGTCTACAACGTTTTGTTCATCTCCTATTTGTTGAAAAATCGCATTTGCCTCATCTGGAATGATATGCCAGTTGAGCGCTACATCTGTGAAAATATCCTGTAAATCTTTGGAAGAAGCTTCAGCAGAAATATCCTGTTTTTGAACTCGAATGCTCAATTTCTTAACTGTATTAACGACAGGAATAATAACATGAATTCCTTCTCCTAATATCGTGTTTTGGACTTTTCCAAATTCCATCAACACTCCCCGTTCTCCAGCATTAACAACCACAAAAGGTGTAAGAAAAATAGTTATCAGGCATAAAAGTGCAGTGAGTTTACTAGCACCGTTAAAAGCTTTACTTTTTTTCATAACTGACTTGAAAAGGCAATGTTTTAATAGTGTTCAGTAAACAAGAGTTTAAGAAGACCGCAGAGTAGGAACGCAGAACTCAGCTTGATCACATAAACTTTTATGGGCAAGGAACACCTTACGATTTGTGGTCTAATCATAGAATAAGCGCTGGAAATGCCTGACAGTTTCATGGCAACATGGTGTCTGCTTTCTCAGAGTAGCAAAATATGACTTCTAAGTAAAATTACTCGATTAAGCAGAGATTTAAGGTAAATTTTTTGCACAATTAACATTCACTCAGATAAAATTTTAACTTGATTGTATGAAAGAGGAAAAAACTACAGTAAATTGGGGAAGATACCGTATTTCATAGTACATCAATAGGAGTATGTTATTGCCGCACTTGCAAACAAGTTTATCCAAGGCAAATCACAGACGAGTGCAAAGTCAGCCGACAACCGATACTTTGCTACCCAAACTTACAGCGCTTTTCATATGATTAGACCACAAATTGTAGGGTGGGCATTGCCCGTAAAAGCTCATGTGGTACACATTTGAGATATTGGTGAGCAATGCCCACCACCAAAGAAAACCGCTATAAGCAGCAAGCAAGGTCACAATGGCTTCAATACTATGTCGTAGGGGTCAGATCCCCGACTTCTTAAAGAAGTCGGGGATCTTGTAACCCAGAAGATCGCGGAAATTAGCCCCTCTTCTTAAGGAGGGTTGGGGGGATTAAGCCTTATCCGAACCGTATTGAGAGTGGCTTTCTGCTTATTTAAAGTTATACAAATCTGTTACGAAATCGTAATATTTGAAAAGCTGACGTTCTTCCCCAAATGATAGAAATTTCCTCTAAAATCAAATATTCTTTATTGGCGCTGCTACAGTTGGTTAAATGTTATGAGCAAGAAGAATTCTTGCAAATAGAGCAAATAGCATCTTCTCAGCAAATACCAGACCGCTATCTCGGACAACTTTTGATGCAACTGCGGCGATGTGGAATTGTCCGCAGTCAACGCGGAGTCAAAGGAGGTTATCAATTGGGCAAAGCACCTGACCAAATCACTATGTTGGAGATTTTGACTTGTCTGGAGGGTTCTGGTATCCAAGAACACAGGGATCAGAGGGAATCACCAACTATGGAAAATATGATGATCCAAGAAGTTTGGCAGGAAGCAGCAAAAGCAGCAATGGCAGTTTTTGGAGGTTATACCCTCAAGGATTTGTACGAGAAACAACAGGAGAGGAAACGGTTGAATCCCATGTATTATATTTAACTTAAAATGCTCAGATTCCCGACTTCTTCAAGAAGTCGGGAATCTTGTTGTTCACGTTCGTCGATTGCTGTCAACAATCACGTTCAAACGTTTATTGCACGTTGATTTACCCCACCCCTTGATCCCCTCCCCTTAACAAGGGGAGGGGCGGTTTTGGCGCAAGACAAAATCGGGGTGGGGTAAGGCGAGAATTGCGGGCAAGTATAAGGGCATGATGTAAGGTAATTACAAGGTTTTCAGCTTAAGTTGATACCCATGGGCATTGTTGATTGGTGTCAACAATCACGTTCAAACGTTTATTGCACGTTGATTTACCCCACCCCTTAATCCCCTCCCCTTGCTAAGGGGAGGGGCGGTTTTGGCGCAAGACAAAACCGGGGTGGGGTCTTACTTTTCACTCTTATCTGGAAAACCTCTCTCCTGCTTTTTGAGAGGCTTTAAATTCTCCCCCTTCCCTAAAAGGGAAGGGGGCTGGGGGGTTAGGTTTAGCGTTGGTTTTTCCACATGACGTGAAAAGTCAGGGTGGGGTAAGGCGCGGCTAACAAAATGCTCTACTAATAGTCATTTTTGATACTAAATGGTCTAACTTAATTACTACAACACATAACCTAAAACCGCGTGATTTTATTGGCATAGACTTCAACTTCTGTACCAGCCTCCAAGTGCCAAATATTACTTTTCATCATCTCTTGGGTGGCTTGGTTGTTGCGATTGTTAAGCTGAGGTACCATCGCCTTACTAGCGCCTTCTAAAACTGCAGCAGGGATGTTTCTTTGTTGATCGGTTTCTGAATAAGAGTAACAATCATTACTACTAGTAGTAGTAGTAGTACCATTAATAGTAGTAGTAGTATTATTAGGTTCACATTGCCTTCTAAGTTTTGTCTCAGGACGGTTAAGTATATCTCCTACTTGACCGAGACCCCCCAACAAACCTGAAAATGCATCATTGGCTGCTATCTTTCCGGATTTGTCAGGATATTTTCTAGCAAGTAACGGTCTTCCCCCAGGTCTGCGAATTTTTATTGCATCCGGAGGTAGGCGAATTTCTGTGATATTGCCGTTATTTTGGAAATTCACTGAAACTACAGAGAGTTGTACCCATCCGCCTTCGGAAATTTGCTTAATTTGAGCTACTAATTCAGTATTTTTAGGAAGTGCGATCGCCCCATCTACAGATTTCAATGGTTCCCTCAAACGCACCACAAATTGACTGTCATCTTTATTATTATTGTTATTACTACTACTATTATTAGTCCCTGGTCTATTTGCTTCTCCAGCGATATCAGCCGCTAGAACAGCTTTAGCCTTGGTTCCTATTGCGATCGCTTTACCACCATACTGTTTTGTCTGGTTTGAGGCTAGTGATTGTTCCTGAGGATTGGTTGTTGTGTTTGTTCTATTTGGAAGAGGTTGTCTAGCCCTGGTATTGAGTTCAGAAGCTAAAGGAGCTGGAGGAGAACTGGCTACCTGTGGTACGGTTGGTGTTGGAGTTGGTGTTGGAGTTATTGATCTATTTGTTGATAGAGCTTCTCCTACATCCGATGGCATTGGGATTGGGGTGAGTTCTGGTACAGAGGTGAGCTCAAATGTTGCGTTTGGAGTAGCAGTGACTGTTGGTTGAGGAGTAGGAGTCGGAGTAGCCCGAGGAGGCTGAGGAGGCGGAGTAGGAGTAGGTCGCGCCTGCGCGACACGTTGAGGAACTCTGACGATTCGTTCGACAACGCGAGGTACGTAAACAGTTCGTGCTGGAGTAGGTACCCTTTGTACCACCACGCGTGTGACTGGTTGTGGCTGAGATCTTGTTCGTGTTGGAGTTGGCGTCGCGCGAGTTGGAGGACGTACAGTTCTCAACTGTAGTTGCGCTGCTTTCACAGCCTTTGCTTGTTCAGCTAATGCAAGTTTTGTTTTTAAGATCTCAATTTCTTGTTCCGGTTTTAATTGTTCTGTTTTGTTCAATTCATTGGTATTCTGGGTTATCGTTGGCGCAATTTTTCGCGGCTGTTTGTTATTTCCACTCATTAATTGAGAGAGAAAAATACCAGCTATCACAACCCCAGACAGGGTAGCAGCACCCACCACAGCTACCTTGGCAAAAGGATTAGATGAGAATCGTTGTTGTGTGCGAAGTGAGGATGGATGAGACGGCGGTACTTCGTCATTACTAGTAGCATTACTATTACTAGCAGTCTCGGAAGCACTGCTTTCTTCTTTGGATGGGGGAATTTCTTCTTCTAAACCAACCAAATTTGCCATCCGCTGATGCCAATCTGATGATTGTCCTTCTTGCTGTTGACGAAATTTTAATTCAGCGTCTGAATTTTCATAATTGGAGGAATTGTTAGACGGTTTTTTAGGGCTTGGGAGTTGAGTCATTTCTGTACCTCCATCATTTTGTTGGAACAGCTTTTATCATTGATATCACAAATATTAGAAATTTCTAGCCTCGCTTCGTTGAGGCGGTATATTGCTGAGTCTAGAGGATTTTGTGGATTGGGTATGCTAAGTGCTTGTGTATCTAATGCTCGAATAAATATTTTTTTATTAAAAGGAATTGTTTCCCCATTTTTGTTATTATAACCTGCAAAAATCAATCGATTAGCAGCTATGTCTACTTGCCATTGACCATCAGCTATTTTCTCTGGCTGAGAAATACTGCGAACTAATAATACACTTTCTGCTCCCACGGGATTCACCAAAACATTTTTAGGAATTCCTTGAGCAATTTCAGCTTGAACTTTTCGCCTAATATCACCCGTTAAAAGTTCTGAAGTTGTTTGCCAAACTGTTTGTGGTGGTTGTTTGTCTGACCAAGTAAACATCATGGTCATTGTTTCACCAACGAAACGCCGAATTGTTTCTGGATTGCGTTCTAAATTTTCTTGGGAATCTACTGTTATGGCACGACCATCAACAAGTTGCACTAAACTTTGTGGTAAATTACCACTCAGCCTTTTCAACAGAGAACTATGAAACATCAGCAACAATATGGTAAACACATGCAACCCAAATGTTGCAACAACGAATATGGAAAGAATATTAGTTTTGTTGTTTTTTGGAGTAAATAACATTATTATGTCCTACCTATCTTGTAAAGCTGCCAGAATTGGGAAGGTCGCTACAGCGTTGTAACCGAGTTTGCGGCGAAGAATCATAGGGATTGGTTAAACATAAATCGCTGACTTCATAAATTTCTAGCTTTTGGTCACGGACACTATAAATAGCTTTTTGTACTGGAGTAATACTGTTTGCTAGGGGATGATCAAAAGAATCTACTGCGCGTACTAAAAAATCTTTATTAAAAGGAGTTAGTAACTTTTTATTATCACTACGTCTCACCTGTACTATATTAGCAACCATACCAACTCGCCACCGACCAGGCGCGATTTTTTCAGGAGGATAAACCCGCTGGATAGCTAACTGCGCTGTTAACGCTTGGTTCTTGTTTTTAGAAAAAACTTCTGGCGGCGTCATATCCGCAATAAGTGCCAAGAAACCTTGGCGAAAATCTTCTGAAAGTCCAAAACTCGCTACCCAACTACTTGTAGAAACTCTTTTCGTGAGATTTTGTGACGTACTAATAAGTATTCCTGCATCAGCTTTGGGGTTAGTCACGTCTTCAACCGTTGCTGCTGGAAGTCTTCCAGACCAGTCGAACATAGCAGCCATTGTCTTACTAACAAATTGGCGAATAGCTTCAGGTTCTCGTTCAAGAGTGTTGGTTTGAGGTACTGCTTTACCATCAACGAGTTGCACGAACGTAAGGGGCTTTCTTTGACTAACTTCGTAAATACGCAAGCCTTGAAATAATAAAAAAATCACGGTCACAAAATGCAAACCAAAAGTAAAAATAGTAAATATCGTTAAAAGATTGACTGCTGATTTTCTTTCTTGTATAAGCCTTGTCATACTTCCAGTCACCTCCGGGTTATTTTATTCTTCCTCTATTCGTCAACAACTCAAGTTCCACAGTATCTGTAGGGTGGGCAATGCCTACCACATCTGGGTTATATCTGGGTTTTGGTAAGCATTGCCCACCTTACGTGTATTTCTTTGTTGTAATAGCTTGGTCATAGTTTCAGTCACCTCCGGGTTATTTTATTCTTTCTTTATCTGCCAAGAACTCAAGTTCCACAGTTAATAGCTTAAATCGGTTTTCAATTGAATGGATTACAATTTAATTTTCTTGTGGGATGGGCGTCTCGCCCGTCTTAGATTTAGGGCGGGCAAGATGCCATTGGTGTCAATTTAAGCCAAAACCCTTCTAAAATCTCGTTTCCAGGTAGAACCTGGAAATGCGCTTTAAGCGGCTAGTAACGCAAGTAAGGGAGGCAGCAGCCCCCCAGTAGGCATTCCCAGCCTCAGGCTGGGAACGAGGCATATTCCCAGTCAGAGATTGGGAACAAGGGATCGGTTTTAAGTGACTATAATTCTGAGTCTCACTCCGTTTTAAGTAGGAAGCTGTAAATACACGAAAGTTCGTAGTAAGGGCTTCAGCCCTTAAAATTATTGCTTTGAGCGCTAAAGCGCTTACTACCAAGCAAAAGTGCATTTTATGTTTAATTTCACCCACAGACTTAACAGACTTCCACTATGAGACTCCTAGCAAAAGTATGATTGAAAGATAGACATAACCACAGATGCACACAGATTAACATAGATAACTTATCTGTGTGCATCTGTGTCCATCTGTGGTTTTATTTTCATAAATTTGACTTTTCTAAGAGGTTTATTAGCCCTACAATTTCTTCCAAAGTGTTGTCCATAAAATGAAATCGCCCTACAATTCACCTCCTGATATTTTAAACTTTTGTAGAGACGCGCCATGGCGCGTCTCTACAGCCATGGCGCATCTCTACAGCCATGGCGCGTCTCTACAGCCATGGCGCGTCTCTACAGCCATGGCGCGTCTCTACAGTTATGTACACAGGTGTCATGCTGCATCTCTACAGACATCTAAACTCTTTCCTGCACCCACACAGCAGTATTACTTATAGCATTAAAAACTGCAAATCCTCCAGCAGCAGCCAAACCTAAAGACATAATCGGTGCTAAAATTCCTAACAGAATCATAAACCACATTAAGTCTGGATCAGCATCGAGATTTTGCGCTGGACCATTCATAATTACAGCCGCTGATACCGCAGCAACAATATTGAAAGAAATCTTGGCAATACCAATAGCCAACAATCCAGTCAGCCAGGCAAAAATCGGTTTACCAGCGACAGGGAGCAAAGACCCTCCCACAGCTAAAGGTCCTAAAGCTGCTATCAGTAGCATTGTCACTTCTATTAAATTTTGAAAAGCAGATTGTGAAGAAACTAAAATATTTTTGATAATAGTTTGGGTTGTGGAACCCAGTAAAGAGTTAAAAGCTAATTCCGCTGGATTACCACTAATAGTTATCTGATCGACTTTGACAGCAAGTCTATCTATCCAAAGTTGTCCACCGTAAGAATCTCTGTATTGCCCCAAGAGAACATTAATTTTTTGCTGTGCTTGCTCGAAACACTGATATTGTTGTTGACCAGTGAGGGACTGACAAGGACGCAGTAAACCACCAACAACATCTTCAGCAATACTCATATTCAGTGCTTGCTGATAAGTTTGATTGACATCGGCTGCTTCTACAACTTGCTGATTGATTGTGTTGACAAAATCTCGTAATCCCAAAGTTAAATTAGAGAGTACAGTGCCGTTGCCAGGATTGGCTAACAACAACACCACTACGAAGGGCCAAATCAAAGCAGATATGGGACGAGAATATTCATTATCAAGCACATCTTTTAGCCACTGCGCCATGAAAAAAAGCAAAGTTCCTACGGCAAAGAAAATACCCAGGTTTGTAAGCGCACCGTATAAATTAGTGTTAGTGTTAGTTTGCAATAAATCAATCCACTGTTGATCCCAACCATCAGCAATGCTTTGTGCAGTTTGGACACCATTCGTTAAAACATCATTGGTGCCATTGGTGCCAATTTGAGCAAAAATATTGAAACCAGAAAACCACATTTTTCTACCATTAATTTATCTTGATTACTGTCCTGGCTCAAGCACAGGAGGAGGACTATTTTCTGAGTCAGGAGGATTATTTTCCGAGTCAGGAGGGGGACTTTCCAAAGAAGGAGCGGCACTGCTTCTTCTAAACAAATCTGTTTGAGAAGTGACTCGTAAAAGTCGCGCGACTTCTGCCGCTGTCTCTACTCTTCTGGCACGGTTGGTATCTTCATTCTGCTGTGAAATATTTGCCAAATTCAAGTTAGTATACTGCAAATCATTTTGTGATTGGATGCTTCTCCCTAGCATTTCTGCCATTAACTTGGATTGGTCTTTTTGAATTTGTATGCTTTCAAGTTGTAATTGTGCTAATGCTAGCATTCCTCTAGCTTGGGCACCCGTAAGATCGTTACTACTAGGTACAGGTGGTGGTATTTGTTGAATTTTCGCTTGCGCTTCTTGGTAAGATTTCTCGGCATTCCTGACAATATTCTGAGTCGCTTCTAACTTATCTTTTAAACGAACTTGTCCATCCGCCCCTAAAAGAGTCTCGGCAGATCCACGGATTATATAACGGTTAATTTCATTACTAACAATCGAGCCATATATTGCCGGATTCGTTTCAAATTTATCTGAAATCGAATTGTCAACTATCTGATTGCGGATAGATTCAGGTGCAGCAACAGGGTTGGGAAGATCAAGGCTCCCTGAATAATCTGTGATACCTAATTGTATCTGCACCTCAAGAGGCTGAAAAGTTTTAACACTATTGTTATAATTTGTAAGATAATCTCTTAAATTAGCCGCATAAGAGTCAAAATCATTCTTAATTTGTCCCAGATCTCCTGTTCCCAACACTTCTTCCAATTGTTGTGCTATGGCTGGCAAGGTTCCTAAAAATGCCACAGCAAAAAGAGAAGTCATGATGATTTGAGATTTGCCAAATTTACGCATAATATCACCTTCGTTTGATGACTTGTTATTTCCTCGGAACCCCACCCCGCCTACGGCACCCCTCCCCGCTTGCAGGGAGGGGACGTTGCCTCGTTCCCAGCCTCAGGCTGGGAATGCCTAGTGGAAGGCTCTGCCTGCCTTAACAGCGGCAGAGCCGCTTCAAGGGCATTTCCAGGTAGAACCTGGAAACGAGATTTTAGAAGGGTTTTGGCTTTTGCCTCGTTCCCAGCCTCAGGCTGGGAATACCTACTGGAGGCTCTGCCTGCCTTAACAGCGGCAGAGCCGCCCCCACCGCATTTCCAGGTTCTACCTGGAAACGAGATTATTAATTTACGAGGCTTGCCTCGTTCCCAGCCTCAGGCTGGGAATGCCTAGTGGAAGGCTCTGCCTCCCTTAACAGCGGCAGAGCCGCCCCCACCGCATTTCCAGGTAGAACCTGGAAACGAGATTATTAATTTACGAGGCTTGAAAATCCTATTTTTACATGGCTCCTCCCTCTCCTTATAGGAGAGGGAGGCTGGGAGGGAGAGGTTAGACGTGGGGTCTTGGTATATTATTATCAATTTCTCTAAAATGATTGTGATAATTTTTTTGGAATTTTACCTCCTTAGTTTAATGTCCGCGAATTGAGCCTATCAATTGACGCGCAAAATGAGAAACAGCCTCAAATTTATCGCCATATTGCTGCATTGCTTGATTACGTGAAGCTTGTTCATCAGGGTTGTTCGCAACGACGGCTAACTGTTCATAACCAGGATAGTAACGGCAATAAGTAAAAACGCCGTTGTCATCAAGCAGCCACTGGCTGTAAATGTCTTCTTTACGGGGGAAAAAGCTTTCTGATGCGTTGCGAGCGATAATTTCGCGGGGATATTTCAAGATTTGCACGAAACTATCAACCGCAACCGGTTGAATGCGCCCAATTAATCTTGTTGATAGGTTTTGCAGAATCTTGGATGAGGCTCTGGATTTGGCAATGGTATCCGGGTCTTGTGCTGATAAGATAACTCTTACACCTGCTTTCGCTCCGTTCGCGCAAAGTCTACCCACCAAATCAGAAATTTGGTCGAATTCAAACAGAATTGGTGCTTCATCGATAAAGAATATCGAAGCGGGACTACTCAAGGCACGTCGCAGTGCTGCTGAATAAGCACTCAAGGAGAGCAGCGCCGCATCTTCGCTATCTGATAAGTTTCTCAGTGCAAAAACCAAAAGTTGAGCGTCAGTCGGAAAGCTGGAAGGTGCAGAAACAGCTTGTCCTACACGGCTTTCCAGCCAGAAGCGCAAACGCAGATTTATAATTTCGAGTGCATCATCAATTCTGTCACCTGCGCTATACAAGTTAAGCTGCTCGCGCGAACAGAAGTGAAGAAAATCTCTTAAAGTCGGGGTTTTTTGCCACGCTTGGGTACCAAACCCTCCTTCTATAGCTGCTTTGTATCGCTTTTGAATCCCCTCGTCAGCAAAGAAGGCATTCAAAGCCAAGTTGACAACGGAACGCACGGTTTGCGTCAGCAGTTGATTGCCGCTTGAGGAACCGAGTACCATTGTCATCAAGGCAGACTCAAGAAATGCGACGTAATCTTGCAAGCGTTCGCGCTGTTCTTCTACACTTAAAGAACGCAAGTCTGGCTGTTCAAATAAATTATTTGATTGTTTGGAGATATCAAAATAAGCTCCTTTCTCCCCAACAAATGCTGTATAGTCGGTGAAAGTAGAAGTACCATCCGGTTTGGGGAAATCCAGCGCGACTACTGGCATATTATGTGCCAAAGCCTGGGTCAAAATCCCTGATACCAACACTGATTTACCAGCTCGAGTTGTGGCAAACAACGCGAGATTCTTGTGCTGGTTAAATAAATCTAAATGTATTGGTGTTCCCCCTTCGTCAGCAATGAGTTCAAAACCTCTTTTGTCGCCTGCTCTAGTTGTCACCAAAGGTATCAATCCCCACACTTCATTTGTGAGATACAATTGACGACGGTTAAAGGGTTTCGCTAACAAAACGTCCCAAACAATTGGCAGAGTTTGCAACCAAATTTTCCAAGCATATTCCGTTTCTCTAATAACTTGTGCCGGACGTTGAAAACAGTTTTCTATATACCTGCATGCTTCGTCTAATTTTTCCAAACTTTGACGATGCACCAAAATAGCCGTTCCTGTATTGATCGGCAACGCACCTTCATAAATTTGTTCTTGCGCTGCTACAGATTTCCTCAATTTTAATTGCGCGGCAACATCAATCGTATTCCCTTTTTCTTGTGCTACCTTTGTTGTCACATTCGACTGCTTGAGTACCCGCTGTAAGGTCGTTTTCACTATGGCAGGATTCGCCGCCGTCAACTGACAAAATATTTCCGTATCCACAATCGCATCTCTGGCAATAAGTTCCCACAGATAACGCAATTGTGAAGTTTTATTCTGCCACCCTCCCGGTTTTTCTAGAAATGTCATCACGCCAACATAGCGATTTTTCAAATTCACCCATTGACGGTCAGCAACAGGTACGTTTGACTCCATCAACAATGTGGTGCTGTGGATATTTTCTAGCAGTAACTTACAACTCGATAAGTCTGAATAAATTTTTTCTTGCAGTCCATTTTCATCTAAAACAAGTAACTGGGGTATCTCTATTGCTTCAGTCTGGTTAAATCGTCCCCAAACTTCTTGCCACAATTCTGTAGCTGTTAATGCTCTAATATCTAAACCCCATTTGTTAGATAAAATTTGTTCCCAGCGCCGAAATCCCTCAGTATAAGCATTAGAAATAATAGTTTCTAGTCGGTGATTTTCCCTTTCTGCTGTTTCTCCCTTAAATTCATGCCACCAAGATTCTGCTTTTGCCAACAATTTTTCAATCCAATCATCAGCCCCTTTCGCATCCGGTTCTACTGTATAAGTCACGTACACGCGCAGAAATTTCGGTTTACGGACACCAGCGCGAGTCAACTGTTGGGTTCTGGCTCTCTCAGACGTGAGCAAATATTGTATGCTGGGCGATGAGGTTTTTTGTACAAGCGATGCAAGTTCTTGTTGGCGTTTTGTATCTGAAGAAAAAGACCCCAAATGAAAAGTCACTCTCTCCTCGCCTGGAAGGTCTTTTAAACCAGCTTCTATATTGTTACAAATTGTATCTATTTGCTCGCTTCTTAAAGTCGTATGAATGCCTTTGCAGTCAAATCCAAAAACAAAGCAAAACCTATCTCTTTGACTCCCTTTTGCCAAAATGTATGCACCAACATCCCTACCATCAACTGCAACACGCAGCATTGTGGCAAGATTGAGAGCATCTTCAAAAGGTGTTAACCTATTTACTTGACCTGCGATGCCTACGCTTTGTTTTCCTATTTTGTCTTTCATACCGAAACTCTAGAAAGCTTTTATAACGAGCAGTGCCTCTTGTCCAGGTCGGAACACCCATAAACTTGCTCAAAAATCGCCAACTTCTGCCCCCACTTAATATCCACCAAGTTGCCATTCCCCAGCCAGCAATTAAAATAGTCCACAACCATTTCTGCCATTCATCGGGAAAGAAACTCCCAAAAAAACCATTCACAATGAAGTAGGACAGTAGAGCAATAATCGCCCAAGGAAAGATTTGGTCAGCAGGAATTGGTCCTAGGGAAGGTTTGGCTCCTAGTATTTGGTTGACGGGTCGAAATTCTTTGTCTCGGTCTTCAGCCATATGAATTCTCTGACTTAGCCAATGATAAAAGATGTCAACACATCAGCAATGGTAACAGCAATAACTACTAACAGGGGTGTTCTGGCAACAACTTGCCAATCTTCATCTTTACGAACCGCGTTAATAACGCCGATCAGGGCAACAGCGATATAGAGTAAGTAAAGCGCTCGTAAAACGTTAAACACCAAACTTATTGCGGCAGTAGAGGCAGCCCCTTGTTGCGAACCCTGAGTCAATGTGTTTTTGAAAAAGTTTTCTGCTTTGGCGAAAAATTGAGCTGCTGCTGGATCGCTAAAGTAGTCTAGCCAAAATAAACTGAGAATTGCTGATAATGCCAGAGTTTGCAATAATATCAGCCACTGTTTAGGTAAACCTATCTGTTGTCCTATTCGCCCAATGATTGCTACACTTATGCTTCCCACAACCAAGCAAAATAGCAGAGCGGGACTTTTCCAACAAATCACTGTTAAGAAAACAGCACAAGTCAGCAAAAATGACACAGATGCCAACAAATCAGTGAACAGGTCTTTTACTCGATACAGTGCTTCCCTAGATGTAGATTTCACAGGCATGGACTAACTTTCCTAACTTTCCTAAGTTCTTTTAAGAGAAACAACTTGACTTTCTATCACTGCTATAACTCTTTAGATAATGTATCATTTAATTCCAGAAATACTTTTGCCTTACCACGATTGACTATCGCACCCTTTATACTGTATAATTTTATACATGCATAAAATATAGAACGAACCAATGGATAATATAACACACCTAAGAATAATTGTGTGTTGATAAATACGATTATTGTTTTTCAATCTGACATGAAATAATAAACAAAATATAGATATGTCGCATAAACTAGGGAACGATTTTCATTAATTCACTTTTTATTTTATCAAAAATTACTCTTTTTGTTAAAATAAATACAAAAAGACTGTTATTAATTCTTATATTACCTTGTCTTAACTTAAACGTTATAAGTTGCCATCATCAACTGCGTACACCAGAACAGATGGCTACTTACATTTTCATCTTTCTCTGTATTATACGAATTTTGCTTTAAGAGTTTTTGAGGCAGAACTCGTATTTACAGCAATTATTTTTTAATTTTATAGGTGGGAAAAATTTAATCATTGCCTAGAGTTTCGTGGAAAAAGTTTAGGGCTTTTTTGTACTTTCTTTGTCTGATATAGGAATCCGGTTTTATTTTGGAAAAAATTTAAGTATTTGTAGTGTATTTGAACGCACCCCACCCAAATCAGAGATTATGGGTGGGGATTCTTTCGCTACGAAGCTAAGCCCCATAACGTCCCCAGCGTTATCGGCGTTCTCGATTTGTTCGTTGAGCTTCCGTCTACGAACACTAAGCGAGAAGGTTGTGTCGCCCATAATCACGCAGTACCAATACCTTGAAGCGATATTGTAGGAGGCACTAAGATCGGCGTTGTATTGTTTACCTGAAGCGAACCGAGCAACAGAGTAATTCGTCTTACTACGCCGTACCTTTCCACTCCCGTCATAGGCATACTTACTGGTGTATTTGGGGTTGACAGTTTTAACAATCCCTCCCAATTCTGCCCATCTCTGAGTTAGTGTCTGTACTATTTTACGGTGACACCAGAGATGGAATTTCTGTTTAGTCAAGGATTTTTTACGACCTGCCTTAGCTTTCCAACCCTGAAGGTTTTCTAATACAATAACCTTGACGTCGTGTTCTTTGGCAAAGTCGAAAATACCTTTACTAACTTTTCTTGCAATCTCCAAATTAATGTTTGAAGATTTGCGATACATCCCCTTACAAAAACCTTTGGTAAGTTTCGAGTCCTTTCCTATCCTTGCTTGGGTTGTATGAGCCTTGTGAGCTATCATCATGCGTCGTTGGTTCCTTCGGTCTATGTCTCCAGCGGGATTGATAAATGCACGAGCCTTTACAGTACCGTCACGACCAACGATGGCGCAGGTGGCAGCATTGTTAATACCTAAATCAACGCCGCAAACGTAGTTTGACTCCTCCTTTTGCACTTTTAAAACTTTGACAGGCATAGATAGCTGACAAGTATTTTTGTTGACCACTAATGCTGGAGACTGTATCTCGTTTCCAACAACAAGGTGTCTGTTATTTCCATGTCCTTTGACCGGGATTTTATTAATCCACACCCAGTCCGTGCCATTCCAAACTTTGATATCTACCGAACTATAGTTTAAGCCATAACGAACTTGATTACCTACATACAAAGCAGGGTAAGTGTTGCACATAGCGGTCAGCTTAGGAGGTCTAGCTTGTCGCTTTGATCTGATACCCAATTGCCATTCCCTGTAACGGGTTTGGAAGCTAGATACTATTCCAATAGCGCGACTCTATTGCAGCTCGTCTCAAATAGCTTGGAAATTTGCGGAACGATGGATGCTTGTCAATTACTTTTTGATAATAATCATGCTTAGGAGTTAGGTTGTCCGCTGTTTTGTGGATCATTTTCTCCACAGCGTTAACCTTGTCCTTTGCACTCAAGTCAGCAAGGTTCACCCATTGAGCATTAACAATTAAGACAAGAGGTTTGAGAAACTTACGGTATTCCTCAACGGTTATAACTAATTGACATTTCTCCTCTGGTCGCGCAATCAAGTCCCACACATCAGTCCGAATCATTTCCGACTTTGAAGACTTCTTTTTATTTGATTTACGCTTCTTTGATTTATTGCTCACGGGTTCGACCTTCCCTTGACTCATTGCTCTTTATCTTATACCTTAGAGCTAAGGTAGTCAACGAAATGGATAAAATTTTTATGCCTATTACGGAATCGGGTAAGGACTGGCAGAAAAGAAATCGTGGAAAAGCCGCACAGTACGTTGCTAAATATGCACAGTCTAGAACTAAAGTCAGTTTTTATCTAGAAGACTGGATAACTAAAGAAATAGCTCAGGTGAAAGCCCCTGAGCAGACTTATGGTAATTGGATTAGGTTGCATATAGAAGAGTGGGCACGAACAAGGCAGTCTACTGATGTCGCACCTGAAAATAAATAACGTTGCTTCGCCTTTTATACTGGCTTTCGCTAACCCCACCTAAAATGTAGACATCTTTTTTGTATTTTTAGGTGGGAACTGCGCGAAAGCATTTTTGTTCAAAAATCAAATAGGAATCCTATAAGATAACTTCCAATACGGTTCGGTTCGCTTGTTTATCGCGCTGGTTCTCCCTAACCCCCCATGAATTGGCAGGGCTGTTTCATTCCCTAAGGCATCTATGCACAACCTGGATAGGCATTAATTTAATTTATTTATGCCTCATTATCTACTCATGGTCGATAAACTAACCGTATTTTTGCTACTGAATTACAATTTTGCATAAATGGGCGTGAAAAGCAAGAGAAAGTGAAACGATTTACAAAATTTTCCCGTAAGTCTGAAAGCCCTTGAGCATCACTCGGTTTTTGCACCCTAATCTATAAGACAGCAGAGGACATCTGTCGCACAAGAAAATTAGAATTAAGTAGTCGTCAACACTAGATGTGATTCATCACGTCTACATAACAGGGGGCTATGGTATGGAACAGGTTACCCAACGCAGGCTTTTATCAGCGTTATGTCACGGAGCAATCTTTTTTAGCTCGACAATTGTGTCTATTGGCATACCCATTGCAATTATGTTGACTACCAACGACTCAGTTGTCAAACAAAATGCCAAAGAATCGCTTAATTTCCACATAAATCTTTACATCTATGCAATTGTATTTGCATTGCTGATTCTTGTGGCGATTGGTATTCCACTGCTGGCTATATTGGCAATTGTGAGTTTTTTAATGCCAGTTCTTGCCATTCTTCACGTTCTTGATGATCCTGACTCGCCCTACCGCTACCCGTTTATTTTCCGCGTCGTGTAGTGGAGAAGCAAAAAAACGTAATTTTTCTTTTGATTATCGTAAATTAAAGGGTTTAAAACTCCTTCGTCTATACCTAGTCTCAGTTTCAGTCGGGGTTGAAATCCAAGGAGTGAAACTGTTTTCAATTTTGAATTTTGAATTTTGAATTTTGAATTGTTAATGTGGTAATTCCCCAAATTGCTCTCGATAACGAGCTAGCATCGATTCGAGTTGGGTAGCACGTTGGCGTTCTTGTTCTGCTTGTTTCTCTGCTTCTCTTAGCGCCTCAACTAACTCATCAGGAACTAACAATTTCTGTCCATTATCTAAGCGGTAAAAGCCAATCAATTTTTCTTCCACTGCTAAACGTAGTTGCAAGGGTTCGCTTTGATTATCGGTGATGGCTACATAACTATCTCCCCGCAATCGATACCCCTGTAACTTCTGTTCAATCCACTCTCCCTTGGGGTCAAATAACCAATCTTCCTGTACTTCTAATGCTTCGTACAGGTTTTTCTTAGTGTTTTTGTCCTCGTCCTGAGTACTTTTTGATGTCATTTCAAAAATGACCTTTGGGACTTGTTTCTCTTCCCAAATTTTGTAATTGTCTCGTCCCCCTGGTTCTACGTCATAAATAATCATTACATCAGGAGCAACGCGCAATTTTGGAAAACCTTCGGCATAATACAAAAATTGGTTTGCTAAAACTGTAGCTCGACTAGCAAGTAGGTATTGTCTGAGGACTTCTAGGGTAGTTAATATGGCGTAGAGATGGTCGTATGTTTCTGTTACAGGCTTTCCATCACTGTTTGGGTAAACAATTCCAGATTTGGAGGGGGTAGGGACAACAGCGGTCATCGTTGCACTTCCTCAGTGTTATTTTCCTATTTTATTAAGAAGAACTCAGAACTCAGAACCCAGAAATCAGAAATCAGAACAAGTAGAAGAATTTTAAAGATTGCTCAAGGGTTTGATTTAGTTTTTTTCATGGCTTTTTTAGCACATAAATGCGATCAGATGGTGTGATGAATGCGCCTGTTGCAGCTGAGTTTTTAAGTTTTATGGAAAATTTGATTAAGCCTATATTAACTATACCTTTGCTAAAAATTAATGTTTGAATGGTAAGTTAAACTCGGCAAAGTAACAGTTGACGCTTTGGAGTGGCAAACAAATCTCACAGTTTCCGTACTGCGGATAACAGGATAAATATTACCTCTACAACTCTAACAAAATAGCTTGGCTCTAGCATTGAATCCAGGTTTGGGTTATTGACATAAATAACACTATATGATTTATGTCAAAGTTGGGCTATGGGGGTATTAATTGTGGAGTTTGCCAAATATCACCCTGCCTTTTTTGTGTCGCCTGTTCCTCTGCCTTGATTTGTTAGTTAGTCAGGGAGTAAGGATGTTAGACTACCGGAATTTTGAGCGGTTTTTGTACAGTCGAATCAAGCGACGCAATTTAATTATTGGGGCAGGAGCATTGACTGGTTTGGCTATTGCCAGCCAATTCCAGCAACGAGCGATCGCCCAAGTCCCATTTTCTAGTTATCCTTTTACACTCGGTGTGGCATCGGGTGAACCTTATCCAACCAGCGTGGTGCTTTGGACTCGTCTGGCTCCTGAACCCTTGAATGGGGGCGGAATGCCAAATGTCAATGTGCCAATTCGCTGGGAAGTGGCAACTGATCCCAACCTGAACAATATAGTAGCAAAAGGCACCGAGATTGCCATTCCAGAATTAGCTCACTCGGTTCGAGTTGTTGTGAATGGGCTGAAGCCTGACACATGGTACTGGTATCGTTTCACATCAGGCACGGAAGAAAGCCCGATTGGTCGGACTCGTACGGCTCCTCAACCAAATAGCGACTTGAGTAAATTTGCCTTTGCATTTGTCTCCTGCCAGCATTATGAGCAAGGGTACTACACGGCATACAAATACTTGGCGCAGGAAGATATCAGCCTGGTGGTGCATACAGGTGACTATATCTATGAGGGAGGAATCACAGCAGGTCGTGTCAGACAGCACAATGGTCCTGAAATTGTGACTCTAGAGGATTATCGTAACCGTCACGCCCTCTACAAGACTGATCCCAATCTGCAAGCAACTCATGCGGCGTTCCCTTGGATTGTCACTTGGGACGACCACGAGGTGGAAAACAACTACGCCGGTGCTATCTCAGAAGTTGATAATGAACCGGATCAAGACCCCCAAGTCTTTCTACAGCGGCGGGCAGTTGCTTATCAGGCTTACTACGAGCATATGCCGCTACGACCCTTCTCGAAGCCCGAAGGACCGGATATGCAACTTTTCCGTCGGCTTTCCTTTGGGAACTTGGCAACCTTTCATGTGCTAGATACGCGCCAGTATCGCACGGATCAGCCTTGTGGAGATGGCACTAAAGAACGCTGCCCAGAGAACTTTGATCCAGAAGCAACGATTCTTGGCAAGCGTCAAGAAGAATGGCTATACCAAGGTCTAGATCGTTCAAAAGGTCGCTGGAATATACTCGCTCAGCAGGTTCCTGTTGCTCAAAGAGACTTTACTCCTGGAGAAGGT
This sequence comes from Scytonema sp. PCC 10023, assembly GCF_963920835.1. NCBI lineage: Bacteria > Bacillati > Cyanobacteriota > Cyanophyceae > Nostocales > Scytonemataceae > Scytonema > Scytonema sp. PCC 10023. The sequence continues at coordinate 26,712 of NZ_CAWUDP010000074.1, read as the reverse complement.
GCAACTTTCAGCATGGATAAGTGGGATGCATATTTGGCTTCGCGCGATCGCCTGCTGGGTTTCTTAGAACAGCGCAAACCGTCTAATCCAGTTGTCTTGACAGGCGATGTGCATTCCAACTGGGCAATGGATTTGAAGGCTGACTTTAATAAACCAGAATCCGCTACAGTTGGCAGTGAATTCGTTTGTACCTCGATTACCTCCGGTGGAGATGGGGCAGATACGAGTCCCACAGTTGAAGCCTACTTGCCGGACAACCCGCACATTAAGTTTTATAACGGTCAACGCGGATATGTCCGTTGTGTGCTTACTCCCGCAAGTTGGCAAACAGACTATTTAGTCTTGTCAGACGTGACAACCCAATCTGGCACGATTAGTAACCGTGCTTCATTTGTGGTTGAAAACGGTCGTCCAGGAATACAGAAAGTCTAATCGATTGAGAATCGCTCTATCCTTCTGTAGGGGGAAGATATGCTTTCATCCCTCCCCCTCCTCGCATGCGGTGAGACCAGTGCTGCAGGAGGGTTTCCCGACAGCAGGCAACTGGCGTTCGCGTAGCGTGCCGAAGGCATACCCGAAGGGGGAGGGGGTTAGGGGGTGGGGTTCATTTGTGGTTGAAAACGGTCGTCCAGGAATACAGAAAGCCTAGAAGAATTGCTGCGTTTCGTTGTAAGAAAGCCGCTATCACATCTCGAAGGGATATGATACCGGCTTTTTTTGGCATAATTTTGGCAAATTGGCAACCTACTTATTGCAACTGGCTGGTCTAAAAGCCCGCAAGCTTGACATTGCGGTTGATTGGGACATCGTGCGTCAGGAAATCGCTGGTCAGAAGACTCAACCGCTTGATTTTAGTGCCACAGCTCACCCGCTTGGCGGTGCAACAATTGGGGAAGTATGCAACACTTACGGGCAGGTTTACGGCTATCGTAACTTGTTTGTTGTTGATGGTTCGTTCATCCCAGGCTCGACAGCCTGCACTAACCCCTCGTTCACTATTGCTGCTTTAGCGGAACGGAGCATGGAGCGCTTTCTCAACCGGAGTGCTTAACATCAAAAAATATAAGTTTCAAAAGCTCGTAGCGGCGAAGTTTCGAGTTTTGAGTTATTTTGTAGTTTATGAATACTGCCACTCGCCTACAAATACTCTTAGCCGATTCCCCTATTGGCAATGTATTACCTGCGATCGCTCAAATTAACCTTCCTAACTGGTGGTTAGCAGGTGGTGCTTTACGAAATACTGTTTGGAGACAGATCTTTGGCGATTGCGCGGAGCGCAGCGCCCTAAAGGGCGATCGCTGTCAATTAATCATCAAAGATTTTGACATTGCATTTTTTGATGCCGAGGGAGACCGTTCCCAAGAATTAGCAGCCAAGTCCACCCTCACAGAACAGTTTCCTGATTACCTATTTGATGTCAAAAATCAAGCGAGTTTTGCTCGTTGGCGTTCTGGTCGCAGAACATACACTAGCACAGAGGATGGCATCACAAACTGGTTGCACACCGCTACTGCTGTGGGTGTGAGGCTAGATGCACAAGGGCAATGGCAATTTTTCACCCCCTATGGCTTGGATGATTTATTTGCTGGCATTATTCGACCCACACCAGCACATACCAATAACCCAGATGCAGAACGCAAGGCGGCTGAGTTTTTGCAAAAATGTCCTTGCTTACAGCGCTTATTCTTATGATTAGACCACAAATCGTAGGGTGGGCATTGCCCGTAAAAACCGGGTGTACATTTGAGATATTGGTGAGCAATGCCCACCTTACAGAAAACCGGTGTAAGGCTGGCATAAGTCAATACGCTTGGTGATAAGGCAAGATCCCCCCTAACCCCCCTTACTTATAAACGGGGGGAATGTAGCCCCCTTTTTAAGGGGGTTGGGGGATCTTTAAGGATTAAGACCACTAACACCAACCGTATTGTGGCATAAGTGGTTTTTGTTGATGCAAGCGTTAGCAACTTAGGAAAAAACTATCTATCCCGCAAGCGGCGTCACCCAAGAAGAACGCTAACGCATTTTATACTCCAATACGATGCAGCAATGTAAAGAGGCGTCATGGCGCGTCTCTACACCAAATCAGAGTAAAAATCCTTAACTCAACTGTATTACCTTATACTTACAGAAAGCAGCTTAATTCGCTGCAGGTTGCGCTTCTTGATAAATGATTTCCTGAAACTGAATCACATCTTTATGTGGATCAGCGTGAAAGACTTTAACTAACAGCTGTTCGCCCAACTTCACAGAACGTTTAAATAACATTGGCAACTGCAAGCCCAAATCTTCTAGCAAAATCAGAGCTAAGCCACTGTCTTCTCTCAACCACATCAGCACTGTTGCTTCCCAAATTTCCTCAGGATGACGGCGTAGATACTCTAAAGCCCAATATCTATTCGTTTGCCGTTCTACCATTGTCACTTCTTGGGTGATTGAAGAGACGGTCATCATGACTTCTTTCAATTGTTCTGCGGAAAAGGGCAGAATTTCACCGCGTAGATGAGCTTTAAGTTGAAAGTGAGTGAGCAAATCACTATAGCGACGGATGGGGGAAGTGGCTTGGGTGTAAGTCTCTAAACCTAAACCAGCATGACGCACGGGGGTAATGCTCATTTCGCTCTTGGGCATACAACGCCGCATAGCACAGGCGCGGACGAACCCTGCTGGCAGCTGTAATAATTCCTGCTCAGGAGGTAATTCCGGCTGTGGCTGACCGCGAAAGGGTAACGGAATGTTATGCTTTTGACCGTAACGAGCCGCAACTTCACCAGCAACAATCATCATCTCAGCTACCAATTGCCGTGCTGTGGAGTCTTCTAAGACTTCAATACTAATATCATCGCCTTTGACTTTGATCATTGCCTCCGGCATATTGATACTGATTGCTCCTTGGGCATACCGCCAAGTTTTCCGTCTTTGTGCCCAATTGGCGATCGCCGCAATTTCTGATTCCGCCTGCACGCCCAAATCCAACATTTCATCGACATCTTCGTAGGTTAGGCGATAAGTCGGTTTAATAAAACTTGGATGAATGCTATAATCTTTTACTGCCCCAGTGTCATCTAAAACAATCCCAAAACTCAGGGCACAACATACCTTTCCCTGCACCAGACTCATTGGTCCTGTTGCTAGAACCTCAGGGAACATAGGAACCATGCCTGTGGGCAAATAAACTGTACTGCCTCGCTTTCTCGCGTCTAAATCTAACTCATCTTCTGGTATCAACCAACGCGTAGGATCAGCAATATGCACCCACAACCGCTCTGTGCCATCGGGAAGTAATTCCCAACTTAGACCATCATCTATCTCGGTAGTACTTTCATCATCGATTGTATACACCTTCAGATGGGTCAGATCCAGGCGGTTGACATCTTGATCCGGCGGATGTGATTCCAATCGCTGTTGCGCCACTTCTAATACCTTGCTAGCAAATTGTACGGGAATTGACGAACGACGCAGAAATAAGTTCTCGTGCGGACTCCAGCAACCCAAGTCTACTAACAATTGAAAGGCTCCTTGCGGGGTTGCGGGGCGTCCCAGCATATTCATCGTTTCCAAGACTAACGCTGGGGGAGGATAGGCGCGAGCGAGAGAGTCATAGTTTAACCCCACACGTATAATATCGGCAAGTAGCGCCGCATATTTTTCCAGGGCTTCCAAGCGGTGGCGGTCGTGGCGTTGCCACTCTACTGGTTCACCCCTGAGCGCTTGTTCTACTCTAGCGAGAAATTCTTGCTGTCCCTTAGCTTTTAGCGCCTCTATCTCAAGCTGGTGTTTGCGTTCGGCTACTTGAGATGCGCTCCGTGGCTCGTAAGCGTCTCCCTTCTGCTTAAAGTAAATTTTATCATCTGATAACAAATAATACGCAGCGTAGCGATGAGGTGGTTCTGATTCTGAAAACAGCAGATTTGCCATCTCGGCTGGCGTCACTGTTTCCCCACCTTCTACCAGTAATTCCCAAGCTACCTCTAAACTGGAGGGGTCTAAATAAGGCTTTACCTGCTCCAGAAACTCCGGGATCTGCGAAGGCTTGTAGGGTTCCCCAGTCACGGTATAAGTGATTTGCCGAGGTGCGAGACTCTGGGATTGACCCCGTTCATCTACCACAAACATACGAGCTTTGCCGTCTGGACGGTCTACTACACCCAAACGGCGATCGCTACCAACTCGAAATTCAACTAGCGTCCCCTTCTCCACAAGCCTTGCAATCTTTGATATGCGTGAATTTTGATTTTTTATTTCGCTGTTGAGTTACGAGTTAGGAGTAAATAACTCATCACTCTTAACTCATCACTCTTAACTATTATTAGCCTTCGGCATTGATAAACGGCAACAAAGCCACAAGGCGAGCGCGTTTAATTGCTAATGTCAAATCTCGCTGTTGCTGAGATGTCAGCCCAGTAATGCGCCGAGGTAGTATCTTACCCCGCTCGGTGACAAACTTACGCAACAAATCTACATCTTTGTAATCAATTGGTTCTCCCGGCTTAATTGGGGATAGACGACGACGGTAATAGCTCATTTTTACTTAATTTCCTTGTGAACGGTATGTCTGTTGCAGTGAGGGCAGAACTTTTTCAGTTCTAGTCTGTTGGTTGTGTTCCGACGATTTTTCGTACTTGTATAACGCGAAACACCAGGAGAGCGCTTGTCTACGTTAGTCCGACACTCAGTACACTCCAGTGTCACTATTATGCGGACACCTTTACTCTTAGCCATAATCTTACAAAAAGTTTCGGATGAAGAGAATTAACACAAATACCTATTATCTCATATTCTGGCGTGCTTTTTCAACTAATTTTTTAATTTTAATGTCTAGCGAATAGCCACGACGCGACGAAACGACCATAGTCTTGACGTAGCGGTCATGCAAAGCTTGCCGCAGTTGGGTATCAGAGAAAGCTGCACCACAGTCAATTGCTAAGGGAATCAATAGCAGTATAGCAGTGGGATTACGTATGATGTTACTTAGGGCGATAGAAACGAGAAGCGCACCAAGCCCAACTATCCCTTCTCGCTTCAAAAGAGATTGTAAATCAGGAAGTTTGCCCGCCTCGACTTCCAGCACCTTGATATCAACAGCATAACGCCCTAAACTCTGCCCTTGATTGTTATAAGGCACAATCACCCGCAAAATCACCCAAAAAATTGCGAAGACCAATATCTGAACAACTTGGACACCGACTTGGGAACTTCCCAATAGGGAACTTACTATCCACACACAAAGGAAATCAATCCCTAATGCGATACCTCTGCGCCCAAAATCAACTTTAGGATAGTGTTTCGGGGTAACTCGTTCAATCGACATAATAAAATACGTATTTATATTGAATTTGGAAGCTATAGGATTCCTCCGCAGATTTTTGAAATAGACGTAGGGTGGGCAATGCTCATCAAAACCCGGATATAACCTAGAGATAGTGGGCATTGCCCACCCGAAAGATACTTAATTTTTTCAAAAATCAAACCGGATTGCTATAGTTTTGTTTTTCCCTCTACCTTAATTTAACGGTATCGCGGAAGTCCCCACCCGTAAAAGTTGTAGGGTGGGGAGAAACGTCACATATTGACACTCCCCACGGCTATCAAGGGGAGTCATTAAAAACAAAGCAGTTGATTTATGTAAATTTTAGTAACTTTCAACAAGTTCCAAAGACTGTGCATGGTGATGATTCAAGGGGAGTTTCACTGTAAATGTTGTCCCTACTCCCACTTGGCTTTGTAAGTAGATCTGACCTTGATGCAAATCTACACACTTTTTGACTATCGACAGCCCTAGTCCCGTTCCTGGAATACTACCCACATTGCTCGCGCGATGGAAAGTTTCAAACAAACGTTGTTGGTCTGTCAATGGAATACCAATCCCAGAATCTTGGATTTGGAAAGTGGCGGTATCATCTTGACAGACGACGTTAAATGCAATATCGCCGCCTTGAGGAGAATACTTGATGGCATTGGAAAGTAAGTTAGTCAAAATGTAACGCAGCAGGTTTTCATCCACTTCAACTGAGGTCTGTTTCCCTTGAAAGCTAAAGATAATTTGATGTTTACCACTAGCAGCCAGTTGCAAAGTTTGTGTGAGTTCGCTGCAGAAATCTTCTAAATCTAGCGGTGTCGGTTCATATTGTAGTTTGCCTGCATCACTTCTACCTAAAAATAAAATTTCATCTAATAATTGCAGCATCTGACGAATGGCAGTTTGAATTTTGCCAAAGTATTGGCTTTTTTGCTGGTCACTCAGCTGGTGGTTGTATAATTCCAAGAGTTCTACTGCTGTCCGAATCACAGTCATCGGATTGCGGAACTCATGAGAAACCATGGAAACAAAGTTAGATTTCATTTCGTTGAGTTCTCGTTCCTGTACCCAGGCGTTGACAAGTTCTGCTTCAGCGCGTTTGCGATCGCTAATATCCCGACCTTCGACAATCAGCAGTACCGCTTTCCCTGTTTCGTCTTTTAATGCTTTGAGGGAAAAGTCAATCCACACCATCACATTGTTTGCGCTGGGTAAGAGCAATTCATGGCGGACTAATTCACCATCAGCAGCTTTGGCAATAATACTTTTCAACCACTCCTGATTTGCACAAGAGAAATTCCAGCTTTCAAGTTCCCACAACGGTTTGCCAACACAATCTTGTTGTTGACTAGCCCATAAGTTAAGGGCAGGTTGGTTAATTTCTAGAATAATTCCCTCAAGAGTTAACAGCGCCATCGATTGGAACGTCTGTTCAAAAATTGCCCGCAAACGATGCTCACTTTCTCTGAGTTGCTTAAGAATTTGTCCCCGCTCAATAGCATAGTGAATAGTACGCCGTAGTAAGTTGGGCGTGATTTGTCCCTTGACCAGATAATCCTGTGCCTTTTTTGCCACTGCTTCTAAAGCAATGTCTTCATCGTCAAATGTCAATACCACAATCGGGATATTCGGTGCTGCTGCGTAAAATTCTGCTAGGGTGTTCAATCCTTTAGAATCAGGCAGAGAAAGGTCTAATAAAACTATGTCAAACGTACTTTTGCTACAACTATCGATTGCGTCCCTTAGCCGTTCAAAATGTACCACCTGCCATCTTTCCCCGCCCAAGTGCCAAAGTGTTTGCTGTAGCAATTTGGCATCACTGGCACTATCTTCTACTAAAAGAATATTAATTGATGCCGTGTCCATACAAGAAATTTATTTTGGTGGGAACTTAACTGCTGCTAGCCAAAAATCATGAATCAACTGCCTAAATCAGCTATGAAAATCTCTTCCTCCTGTGTGTTCCACTCTCAGTTCTCATCGGAGGTCTCCTCAGATATAACTTTTCTGTCCGAAGGCATACAGTTTATTTACTAAAGGTCTATTTCACAAATTCGAGAAAACTGCTATACGAATAAATTAATAAATATCAATCCGTTTGTTAACGTAGCAGTTAACATTTAGCTGATAAAACCTTAATATATCTCGCTTATCCACACGAGTTGTGACAATGACCACTGGAAGTTGTGTCAACGATCACTGTTGGTAAGAGATCATGGATAATGGAGGCATAACTTTGTTGTCGTATTCATGCACCTACTCGTAACTGATAATGACTCAAGGCGGTTACGAGAGCGATTGCTCAACCTCTACACAGGTTGACCTTGGCGTAGATTTGCAATATTTTTAGCACCATAAAAATAAAACGTTACAAAGTCAGAGGCGATACTATGCTGTCAGCAAGCGATGCAGAAGCGATTATTTTAAATTTGGTGCAACCCCTGAATACAGAACAGGATACAGAATTTGTTGATTTGTTGACAGCTAGCGATCGCATTCTGGCATCTCCCGTCACGAGTCAACTGGATTTTCCTCAGTGGGACAACTCAGCAATGGATGGCTACGCAGTACGGTACGAAGATGTGCAGGACTGTAGCGAGGAAAAGCCAGCAGTTTTAGAAATTGTTGCAGAAATCCCTGCTGGGGTGCAACCAAACTCTACAATTCTATCAGGGCAAGCGGCGCGGATTTTCACAGGTGCGGTAATGCCTGCGGGTGCGGATACAGTTGTGATGCAAGAAAGAACACGCACAGAAGAAAACCGTGTAATCATCCTTGCTGCCCCAAAACCGCAAGAATTTGTTAGGCATCAGGGAACTTACTATAAAGCTGGGACACAATTACTACCAGCAGGGATTCGATTGCAGGCTCCAGAGATTGCTGTCTTAGCTGCAACTCAGTGTACGCAATTGAAAGTTTTTCGCCGCCCTCGTGTCGCTCTTTTGTCTACAGGTAATGAACTAGTCACACCTGACAAACCGTTGCAACCAGGGCAAATTGTGGATTCAAACCGATATGCCCTCTTCACTTTGGTCAAGCAGAGTGCTGCCCAACCCTTAATGTTAGGAATTGTTAAGGATGAACCAGAAGCACTCAAGCAAGCGATCGCCGACGCCATAACTCAAGCTGATGTGGTTCTGTCTTCCGGTGGTGTCTCTGTGGGAGATTATGACTATGTTGAGCAAATTCTAGAGTCGCTAGGAGGCAAAATTCACATTCGTGCTGTTGCGACCAAACCTGGGAAACCCTTAACAGTTGCCACATTTGGCAACGATACACGTCCAGTTTTGTACTTTGGTTTGCCAGGAAACCCTGTTGCTGCTTTGGTGACATTTTGGCGGTTTGTACAAAGCGCCATCAAAAAACTTTCAGGGCTTGCAGAAGGTTGGGAACCAGCGTTTGTCAAAGCAGTGGCGCGTCAGGAGTTGCGATCTGATGGTAAGCGCGAAACTTACGTATGGGGTCAGTTGCGCGTCTTAGATGGAGTTTACAAATTTCAGCCAGCAGGTGGGCTGCAAAATTCTGGGAACTTGATTAATTTGGCTCAAACCAACGGCTTAGCTATTGTACCAGTGGGTCAGACACTTATTTCTGCGGGAGTTGAGGTGCAAGTATTACAGCTAGGGTCTTAAGGAATTCAAAATTCACGCATTCGCTCATTCAAAAATGTAAAGGCGATCGCAGGTTAACTTAGCCGTGTACTTATAGGTTGAACGTCTCTCGCCAAACCAATATGCGCCACGGATAGTGAGATATCTTTATACTTCATCCCGGCTAACGCCCACTGAAGCTCAAGTGTCCCTACCCAGAAACGTGCCCGGTCAATGACATCCGGTAGCATAGGATAGTCGCTTTTCATACGCCAAACAATACCTTCTCCATAATTACCGAGTTGTACGGCAATGTCACAAGCTGGGTCGCCCAAGCCAGCAGTTCCAAAATCGATAAGACCGCTAATGCTCTGTGACATAGGGTCAAACAGGATGTGATACACAGCCTTATCGCCATCGATAAGTACGGGCGTGTAACTTACGTCAAGTTCACCAGATACCACAGGCGCAAAAAGTTCGTGTATCCAAGTTTGCTGATGACGCCACAGGTGAGGAAAGAGAGTTTCCTGAACCTGCTCGTATAACTGTAACCAATGTTGGGGCGATCGCACTGCACCAGAGGAAGACACCCCAGCATTCACTAACACTTCATTTGGAATGCTGTGCAACTGTTGGTGAAATCTCCCTAGTTGGGAAATAACATGGGCTTGTTTGTTTGCACTCAGCTTCAGCAGGGTGTTGCGGGAAAGCGGTTCACCTTTGATAAACCGATAGCTGACAAAGCCTTGTTCTAAGTGTTCAAAGTGTGGAACTCGTAAATCAACATAACGTTGCACTATTTCCAGCACTTTGGCTTCATGAGCAAGAATCTCTTTTCCCCAATCTGTTTTGGCAAAGCGACAGACTAGGTCATGATTAACCACTACCACATCATTGACCATTCCATCTTGATTAAAATCCAGATGGTCAAAAGAAATATTTGGATAAACAGAACGAATCTTTTCCAGATAAGAGGAAGGAATATTCACAGCGACTCCGATAACGATGACAACAAACAGATAATCAGAACGACTCGAACACTTAGTCCGATTGCAGCGGCTTAACTGATTTGCGTGTTTGTTGTACTAACGTACCACTGTGCTTAAATTCCCCAGAACATCGTCAGAAACGAGTATAACATTATATTTCTCACATTAAATTTTATTACATTTTTCCGATTTCTTGAGGAAATTGTTACAATAAATACAGAAATAAAATCGTTCATCTTAAATAAGCAACTGAAAAATTGATTTTTTCAGTGAGAAGGCTTGTAAAGACGGAAGTAAGGATATATCCCCAAGGAACGCGCCTCATTTCATTCAAAACTATAGACAATCAATTTCCCAAAGAGGCGAAGCAAATGAAACTGACATATCGTGGTGTTGATTATGAACCCAATCCCCTGACCCTTGAACCCACCGCTAGCGAAATCAGCGGAAACTACCGGGGTGGGACATGGAAACGCAACTACCCCAGACATATTCCTCAGACTCAACCAACTGCTGAGTTGAAGTATCGTGGTGTGTCTCATTACATCGGCGATCCACTACAGGTGGAGTTCATGATTTTGTCCAAGCAGCACAGCGATGCAACAAGTGCTGCACAGGTTGGTAAACCAGAAAAAATGGGCGGTGAGTTAACTGAAACTCATCTCACCAATATCCGCCGTAATTTAGAACGTCGCCTGCTAGCAGCAAGAGAAAAAGGGGACCAACAACTCATTCGCTTACTAGAGGATGAAGCAAGGCAAATTGCATGATGGTTAGTTGTTAGTTGTTCCTCGTTTGCCAACAACTAACAACTAATTCTGACGATTGATCCAAATCCCTCTGAGTCCGGCTGCCCTAGCTCCGTGATAATCTTCTGTGATACTGTCACCAATGTGCCATGCAGCTTCTGGTGAACAATTATGTTTCTCCAAAGCTGTGGCAAAAATTTTGCCATCAGGTTTAGCGGCACCTGCTTGGGTGGAAATGGTGATAGATTTGAAAAACTCTCTGAGTTCCAAACTTTGCAACACTGAGTAAATACGGGAATCGAAATTGGACAGTATCCCCAGTTCAATTCCCAACCGCCGCCAGTTGACCAAAGCTGGTAGGACATCGGGATAGATAAACCACGCCTCAGCAGTGCCGAAGTGGATGTAGAGTTCACTGAAAAAAGTAGAAAAATCGGAAAATTTATCGAGAACGCCTGCACCTTCAAAGGTGTTTTGAGCAATGTTAAACCACCAATCAAACTCGCGTTGGGGAATATCTTGTTCTTCTGCATCTGGAAATATCGGTGGTGGCGCAGCTTTAAAACTTTGGATAAATGTTTGATTCAAAGTATCGGCTGAAACTTCGACGCCAAATTCCTGGGCTATGTGACTATAAATTTCTCCCACACTGCCTTTGACTCCAAAGAGTGTGTTAACAGCATCTAAAAAGATAACTTTTGGTTTTTCCTTCATAAATTATCAGTTCCTAAGTAGGTCAGTGTAAATAATTTAAGGTATGTAGTAAGCGCTTTAGCGCTAAAGCGCCTACTACGAGTTAGTTTCCAAACTTTACTTTTATTAACATAGTTTGATTTTTTCTCGCCTACTTACTTAGCTATCAGGTATCAACGCTACCAAAACAGCCCTGAATCCTGAGTATGTAATTTTTATATTTTCTATTTTCCGCAATATTTGGCACTCAAGAAAAGGTTTTATATCTCCACATTTATTCATGGAGAAAAACTTTTTCCCCTTGTTCAATTCCTCGTTATTTGCTGATCGTTACCCACATTTTTCCTAGTGACAACTAGTCACTATGAATGAAAAATGTGGGTAATGACAAAGCCTTATTTGTAAGGGATTTACTCACCACTTCAGTACTGATGAACCCTGGCTGCTATTGGGACAGTGCCTCTATAATAGGGCGGGCGAGCCAGTTAAAACCAACTTTAAGTTTGTGGTCTAAGGTTGGCAGCCGATAGAGATAAGCAAGACGACGCGCTACGTATGCCAAAGGACCCTCTAATTTAACGCCTAAACCAGTGAGGGTGGCGCTGTCTATTCCCAGTGCCATCATCTCACCTAAGAACTGATAGTGGAAGGGAAGCAGAGGACGATTGGTCAAACTTGCCCAGATGTTCCAAGCAGCATAATCTGCTTGTTGGAAAGCTGCTTGTGCTGTTGCAGGGACTTGCTGACCTTCAGCATCAAGACAATCTGCTAAATCTCCCAAAGCAAAAATTTCAGGATGGTCATGGACTTGCAAAGTTGATGTGGTGCTGATTTGACCGCGCTGGTTTTGCTTTACAGGAAGGTTTCTCACCACAGGCGATACCCGCGTTCCGACTGTCCAAATTACCAAATCCACAGGAATCGTATCTACTTGATTCTTGTACTCTAATGAGATGCTGTCTTGAGCGATTGATTCGACCTTGGTTTCTAAATCGATAAAGACACCCCGTGCTTCTAAAGCTTTGGTGGCTGCTTCTCTGTTGAACTCTGGGGAGGTTCGCAAAATTTGGTCGGACACTTCAATCAGCCGGAACCGTCCTCTTTCGCCTAGTCTGTCTGCTAGTTTGCAAGCTAACTCTACGCCACTGTAACCAGCACCAACAATTGCTACCCTGATTTTATCTGCATCCGATTCTTCTAAAAGTCGCAGGCGTTCTTCCAAACGATATGCATCTGCGATCGCCCGGAACGGATAAGCATAAGATGTTGCCCCTGGTACTATATCCAGTGGTGTTTCACCACCCAGCCCCAACACCAATCGGTCATAGGAAATTTCTGGTCCATCGTGTAAGTGTACCCGTCGCTGATCTATGTCAATTCCCGATACAGCACCTTGACAAAAACGCACACGTGTGTTTTGCAAAAGTTCTTCATAGGGTGGGGCAATTTCCCAGGTTTGCAATTCCCCAGTCAGGAGTTCGTAGAGGAAGGGGGAGAAGAGAAAGCGATCGCTCTGATCCACCAGAACCATTTCGGGTTTTTGCAAAGGTTCCCAAGGAAGCTGGCTCAAGCGTAGAGCAGTGTAGAGACCACCAAAGCCTCCACCAAGGATACAAATTCTAGCAGGTTGTTCAGTCATCGGTCTATGGGAACGTCAATCCCAGCAGGGTAACTTAATATAAGTCTACTGATTTCTTTGGTTCAATTGCCATCAACCAGCAATCCCAGTACTTTTCCTCTTGCAGTTCATGTTCGCGTAACAGCTTGAATTTAACAAAACCGCATTTTTCGTAGCAGCGGATAGCGCGAGTGTTCCACACTTGTGGATCTATGACAACTTTAACAGCTTCCAATTCTTCAAAAAGATAGTTGACAACTACTGAAATCAGTTTTGTGCCAATTCCCTGGTTCCAATATTGGCTTTCGCCTATAAATAAATCCATTGCATATTTTGATGAAATCAAGTTGTTTTTGACCACAATCACTATGTTTTTTAATAAATATGCGTGACAAATTGCAAATGAGTAAAAGGCGGTTTGTACAAACTACAAATCGCCTTTTATTTAACATTTAGTTAAAAACGAATTAATAACCGCCCATGGTTATAGGTTTATTAGGGTTGGCAGTTTCGTCTGCCTTAATGTGCCATTTGCCATCATCACCTTGCTTGTACTGGTTCTTGACGCTGCTCCAAGCAACTTGACGAGCACCCTCTTCACTCAATCCATCGCTGTGGGCAGCATTGAATGCCGCAACGAAAATTTGCTGGGCTTCTTGAGGTAGTTGTTCTTTTACATCTTGAGCTAATTCATCTATCTTCATAAACCCGCTCCGATTAATTGGACTTGGATTCATATTAAGAAGTTCAAGGCAGATTTTCCTCTTTCTGTAAGCAGATATAAAAAATTACCATACCTTTGGCAGAGACTCAAACAGGTGAGTTAAATAATGGCACGGGTTAGCAAAAATCTTCTTTCAAATCAGCGATGCAATGATATTGATGCTCATAGCTAAAATTGTGGTATTAAAAAAAAAGGATAATACTCCATGTAGCAGAGTCAAGCGCCTCATAAAACGTGATATGGTCTGCACGTCTGAAACTTGGCTCGTCATACCAATGACAAAAGAGTAATATAAAAAATCCCAATAATCTGGTTCTTCGTCATTAGGAAAATCTAAACCACCAGCTATTTGCTCTGTATTGCTATTGCTAACTTGATAATAATTGTGTGCGTATAGCAGGGCGAATATAGTATGTACTAGTAACCAAGAACTGACAATGGTCATGACAGCAAGCATGACGTGTAAGGTGAGCAAAATCGTTGACAGATTTTTTTTATTATCACCGAGCAGGAACCCAATAGCTAATACGCTGGCACAAGCCGCAGCAACAATTGAGGTAAAGATAGCTACACGACCTTGATATTCAAGTCGCGCAAAACGGCGCATTTTTTCTGGAGTCGCCCTGACCATTATCCACCAAGTCAAGCTTAAAAAACAGACAGCGCCTAAGTTCCAAGCACAGAGAATGCGCGAGGGCAAATGTAGCCAAGACGGCAATAGTACTGAGACTAATGCAGCAAAGCCGACAGAAATAATCAGTCGGTGTCGAGAATCAGAGTTTTTGAACAATTTAGGTGCAACCCAGAAATTATCAATCGTCATTAAAGACTACAAAATCACTTTATCATTCAAGTTTGACTACATTGAATTAACCGCCTCAACTCCATTCCATCTTCCATCTCAGTCTTGCAATAGCTTAAGTTTGTTAAAACTAACACCTTGCACCATTTTCAATAGAATTCTTGCAAAAGTCCGTATTTAGAATTTAGAACCACAGATTAACACTCATGGAACACAGATAATTCATCTGTGGTTTAATTTTCATTCCAATTCACTTTTACAAGAAGTTTATTCCTCTGAATGAGATGTATTGAACTTTACTGATTGAGAGTTATGTTCTGCGTTTTTTAAGTAAATCTTAAGTAGGGTGCGTTACGGCTTTAGCCTAACGCACCATGCTAATGGCGGTGCGTTAGGCGCTTTGCTCATGTTTTCCGTTACAAATCATATCGAGCATGGTGCGCCTAACACACCCTACAAGAATTTTATTTTTACTTTATAAATGACCTTGAAATCTTTCAAAAAAGTTTTTTATTCATCTGAATGAGATGTATCGAACTTTACTGATTGAGAGTTCTGTTCTGGCTTTTTTAAGTCGAGTAATTCGCACTTTTGAGCCGATGGGAGAGTTTTCAACCCCAACTTTGCTGTTGCATAAAGCCGACTAAATTCTTGCTCATAATGTGCGGCAACGGTAGGATTTTGTATAAACATCAAAGTTTCATCGTTCAAGTAATTTCCTGAATTAGACCAGTTGTGACTACCAGTGATAATTAACATCCCATCCAAGATAGCCATTTTACTATGAACGCCGCGATCGCCTATTGAACTTGTGGGAAAACCAACAGTAGTTATTGGGCGCTTCCAAGGTTTAACTTTAATTAAGCTATTTTTCTTGCCTGGACGAGGACAAACACCCATAGCATCGTATGCTTTTGAGTAAGGTTGTCTGAAAAAATCCGGGTCTATCAGCACTTTGATATCTTCAACTCCTTGATCATGTACACTACCAAGAGTGTCGCTAATCTTTTGGTCTGAATAAACAAATACCGCAATATGCACGCTCTTTTTAGCTTGCTGTACATAGGAGGCAATGATGCCGTTACTGGTTGTTGTGATATCGTCTTTTGTGCTGGCTGGCGAGAAGTTAACAGTGATAGTTCCTGTGCCAATTGGAATCGTTACGGGATATCTTTTTGGCTTACGAGATTTAAATAAACCCTGCCACATCGAGTTAAATTCCTGAGTTAGGATTTTGGCAATTTCGGGGTTATTGGGAACAACAATCATGTTGTTAGGATTGCCACGACTTTCAAAATTTCCAAAATCTCCATGCATATCAGATGTTGTCAAGTTGCCGCTAGATATGATAGTTTTCTTTCCATCTACAACGACAAATTTATGGTGCATGAGTCCACTACCTTTAGTTGCACCGCCAGATGTGTCATCTTTTATCTCAATTCCATTTGAACGCAACATAGCTAAAGCATCAGCAGGATATCGCTTTAATTCTTCATATGCTCGTTTATCATACCGATTCATCCGTGCAATTTCTTCTTGTTTATATTCTGCTAAAGTTTTGTTGTACTTGTTATCTATTATTACCCTCACTTTTATCCCCCGGTTATGAGCAAAGCTGAGTGCTTCAGCAACTTTGGGAAGCCTAAACTCCATGACTGCTATATCCACAGTTGAGTTTGCTTGGTTAATAGCATCAATAATTTGCTGTTCTAAGTTGTCCCCTTTGCGCTTAATGTGTCGGTATGGGTCTTCATAGGAAGACGCCGGATTTTGGTTAAAATAGACTTGAATCGCTGGGTCTTGAGGTAAAGGTTGGACAAGCTTGACTTTTGGTGAAGGTTTAAGAATGTTAACGAGAACAACACCACTGCTTAAAAGCAGCAATATGAAGATTGTTCTTCTAAAAAATTTAAAATTTTGTTGTTTAGAAGTAATAAAATTGAAAAGGAGTCTCATTAAAAAATTAGGAAGTGTAGCGCATAAATTTTACTCAGTTAGAAAACTGAGTTATATCTTTTATCAGTATTCTTTGAAAGAGATGTTATAACAAGACGGGTATTACGGAAGTTCATTTTCTTGGCTTGCAATTACTTTAAGTAATCGCACGACATCCAAATTGTTGCTTTCACCAGGTAATGTATTCACACCGTGATTTGGACGGTTAATAACCTCACGTAAAGATACAAAGCGCTAAAACTAACTAAGTGTTTTTGTATAGCTGTACAAGCAGGGCAAAATATCCAAATATATATAAAAATATAAATATATACAGATATATAAATATAGGTATCCGCAAAGTTCTAAGAATTTGGCAGATTAACTATATAGTCTCAAAATACAAATAAGCTGTTGCCCAGCGTGTTCTCACCTAATAGGTTATGCAAATTTATCTAGATTACAGCGCAACTACTCCCACTCGCCCAGAAGCAATAACCGCAATGCAAGCAGTTTTCACACAACAGTGGGGTAACCCCTCCAGCTTGCATGAGTGGGGACAACGCGCAGCAACGGTTGTCGAACAAGCAAGAATGCAGGTTGCCCCTTTAATTAACGCACCTGATCCTGAATCTATTATTTTTACTTCTGGTGGCACTGAAGCAAACAATCTGGCAATTATGGGAGTTGCCCATTTGTATGCCAAACCCCAACACATCATTATTTCTAACGTTGAACATTCTGCTGTTGCTGAACCAGCAAGGTTGTTAGAGTTGTGGGGCTGGCAAGTCACTCGCTTAGGAGTAGATGGTAAAGGAAGAGTCAATCCTCTTTCTTTAAAGGCGGCGTTGCAAGATAATACTGTGTTGGTGTCGGTCATTTACGGTCAAAGTGAAGTTGGAACATTACAACCAATTGAGGAACTGGGAAATATAGCCCGCAGTGCAGGTGTTTTATTCCATACAGATGCTGTCCAAGTGGCAGGACGCTTGCCTATAAATGTGAAAAACCTTCCCGTAGATTTATTGAGTATGTCCAGTCACAAAATTTATGGGCCGCAAGGTGCTGGGGCGTTGTATGTGCGTCCTGGTGTCGAGTTGGTTCCCTTGCTGAATGGTGGGGGACAAGAAAAGCGACTGCGTTCTGGTACACAAGCAGTACCCATACTCGCTGGGTTTGGCGTAGCAGCAGAATTGGCAACTCAAGAAATGCCAACAGAAACACCCAGGCTGATGAAGTTACGCGATCGCCTGTTTGCCCAGTTAAGAGATATTCCTGGTTTGATTCCCACTGGCGACTGCACCCACCGCCTACCTCACCACGTAAGTTTTTGCCTAGAATATGCTGATGGAGAAAAACTCAGCGGCAAAACTTTAGTGCGACAGATGAATTTAGCGGGCATTGGCATCAGTGCTGGTGCTGCCTGTCATAGTGGTAAACTCAGCCCTAGTCCCGTATTATTAGCAATGGGTTACCCAGAAAACGCAGCTTTGGGCGCTATCCGCATGACACTGGGGCGCGAGACAACAGAAGCTGATGTAGATTGGGTAGCAATGGTGTTGAGGCAGATTTTGGAGCGACTATCACCTGTAGAATTGGTTGTTAGTCGTTAGGCTATCAAGACATAGTGGGAGGGTGAGAACCCCTGTTCGCGTAGCGTCCCGAAGGGAAGATGTAGTTTGACGCACGGAGGAAAACTACATCTGTGTTTTAAACCAGGGGATGAAACCCGACGATGGCGGGATTTATCCCTTTGTTTCTCTTTCAAGATATTGCCTTACCGCTTCTCTAATTAAGTCATTCATCGACCTCTCTTTTTGTTTGCTTAGTCTTACCAATTCTTCATACTCTTATGAGCGAAAATCTTGCACTAAATCTACTCATGACATCATTAATAAGTTATATTGATGTCATGGTAGCACAGGATGAAAAACTCCAAAAAACAAACGTGATGCCATACCTACCCTCACAATTGAAGATATGGGGTTGTGTTGAAAAGTCTTTTCAGAGCCATCAACACGTAAAATCTTCATGGTTGGAAGATACCAAAGTAGCCGCACATCCCTTCGGGGGCGAGGCGGGTAGGGCTGTTTGAACCAGCCAACGTGTTTTACAAAAAACATGAGACAACGTTGCGGAGTGTGGCACCTATCCCACGTAGCAACAACAGTCTAGAATCCTGGTTTTTCAAAGCCAGGAGAGTTCAAGGGTAACCCATGCAATGCTTTTGTACCCTACCCCTGACTTTTAAAATATAAAATTGCAACCGCTATCTGCGTTTATCTGCGTCGAGGGTGCGGTTAAAATCTCAATTTCAAAATTATTTAGCATGACTGAACTTCCAAACACTCTAGAAGATGCAATTGCCCAAGCCCGTGAAGCTACCAAAGCGGCACTCGCAGAAGGGTATAAACGATTACAGGTTGAAATTTTGATTCCAGAACTCAAACCCATGCTTGTGGCGGAGCAATTTCTGCCAGTTTTTGAAGAATACGGTTCCCGGCTCAAGGTTTTCTTCCCAGATGCTGGTGGTGCTGCGCTTGCTGTGCGCGACTGGACAGATGTGCCGTTTAAGATTCTTGATATTGGTACAGGAAAATTACCTCTTGAGCGCAAAATTGAACCAGAGGATGAAATTTTCTTTCTGGTTGCCCCCACAGCGGTGGAAGTTGCAGAGGTGGAAAAGATGGCTCAATTAGTGGGCGATCGCCCGATAGTCATCTTAAACCCTCGTTTGGAAGATTTGGGGGCAGTCGGTATTGGTTATGCAGCGCGTCAATTACGTGAACGTTTCGTCAATACAATTGAATCTTGCTACTATCTCCGCCCTGTAGATGACGAGACTGCTGTATTTCGCTTTTACCCCAGAATGTGGGAAGTTTGGTTAGAAAAGAGCGGCAAGTATGAAAAGATTGCCGAATTACCGCAAAAGCCATCTGGTGACGATCTGGATTTCATCATAGCGAAGGCACAGTCTACTTCTGGCACACTGGATACACCAGCAAAAAAACCCAATCTGTTTAAGGGTTTGCAACGTTTCTTACGGGCGTTGAGAAATTAACACTTTTACTACCAAAAGTCAAGTAATCTCGCGTCAAACTTAACGCCAGAGGCTTAAGGACTGCTTCGGTGAATTTTTAGGGAGCATCCCAATGCATGCAAATACCGGGCGAATAGAATTCGCGGAGTTTACGGGCACACAAGCGAAGTCCCTTCGGGTATGCGAGCGTGGGTACGGCCACGGCTATCGCCGAACGCGAGTGCGTCTGTTGGAGGAGATACGGCACGTCTACGGCTGTACCGTGCGTCCTCCGTAGGAGGCACGCAGTCGCCGTGAGAGCGGCAGACCCTCCTGCATAGCATTGTCTCACCGCCTGCGCGGACTAATTAAAGCCTGCTAGTCACGGCTTTGTTTGTGTGCCCGTGTTGCTCCCAGACTTATAGTTTGAGGGCAATTTATATCATGTCCGGATAAACACTTATAAAAAACCAATAACCTCACCCGCCTACGGCACCCTCTCCTTCTTAAGGAGAGGGTTGGGGTGAGGTAAAGCAGGAATTATAAGTAATTAAGCGGGCATAATATTACACATTTGGAATGCTCCGAATTTTTACCAAAAACTTTCGTTACTTCTCCCACATAGCTGCCCTCTGCCCTCTGCCTTTCCCTTGGTAACGCACCATTTTCCAGTAAAGTGCGTAATGAGTATCGTGAACACATCCTATAAATTCTATAAATTTAAGGTTTTTTTATAAACAGTCTTTAAGTGCCAGTTTAATAAGTTTAATTTGAAGGAATCTTTTCCTTGTTTCGTCCAGTCTCTTGTGTTACGTAATAAGTCTTTAAGAGAAAACAAACTGTATCTCCCTGAACTGATGATTCGCCGCCACCATCTTCAACAAGCTTTTGGTATTAGTGCCGTCCTAGGATTTCTAGTAGGCATCTGTGTATTTAAATCTTATTGGGGATATTTGTTGTTTCCTCCTGCTTTACCGACAAAGGTCTTTGATTTCGAGAAAATTCTTTCTATTACTCCAGTTTCTTCTCAGAAAAAAGATGATGGTAGGTATTCATTCACGATTGATGACTCAAAGTTCTGCTTATGGCAGATTCAGTCAGGCATCAAAGAATCTAAGGACTGTCGCACCATACACTCCCGCACTCAATACCACAGTAGTACTCGTATTTTTTGGGCTTTGTCCAAGAGAAACAAACTGCCAACCACGACTGCTTACATTTCCCTAGAACGTTTGGCTTCCTTGTACAGTAACCTAGAAGCTACAGAACTTCTTTACCAGGGAGAGCAAGGATATAATGGACAATCAGTATATGACCCAGGCTATGGTAGGAAGATGTTATACAGTGATGCCAAACTGCTTGAAGGTATCATCGTTGAAGCAGAAGATCGAGAAAAACAGCGTTATCTATTTATAGCAGTCAACGGTAAGCAGGTCAGCAATGACCATTACCCGTATTACGAGTTCTTATTCCTTCTGAATGGTACAAGCCGCCCTCAACTCTTATCGGTAAATCGCTTCTTTTACGACATTGCAGGTTTGGAAGACATGGAACTGTTGTTTTTCTTGATTCCAGGGATATTTTTTATGGTAGTTTTTCTTGGCATTCTCTTATTCCTCGGTGTAGCAGTGCGATTGGCTCAGCAGTTAAGACATCGGTATGACTTATAAAATGGAGTCGCTTTACCACTTTTTACCCAACGAATTGCTCGTTGTGTTTTTGTTGGCATTAGTGGTCAATTTTGCGAATCAAAAACTGGTGTAAACATGGCGATAAGCCCTTAATGTACATTTGTCTGAACATATTTAGCTCCTAGTTGTTAGCCTCAAAATGAGGAATAAACGATATATCACGATATATTTTTTATTTGACTATACAAATACATATCACGATATATCGTGATATGTATTTGATTCAGTTCTAATTCGCCTGCACTTGGGCGTTCAAGACTTTGTTAATGCGATCGCGTGTTTCTAACAAATGTGCCTTGGTGTACTCGTCGTTTGAACTCATTCCATCCAGTTTTTCGTTAAGTTGTCTAAGTTTATACCAAGCTAGTGTGCGAGCATCTTCCGGAACGCGTTCTTTTCGCAAAACCATGCGAGTCAATAAGTCTACATATTGTCGCTGTAAGCCTCGACGCAAACTCGAAATTACGAGCGGCTTGTCGTTGGGTTTCAGAACTTCAGTCCAAATACTGTTTTGCAATGTATCATATAATTCTGGTAAAGACAGAGATTGATCGGGTTTAGTTTTGAGTTCGATATCTTTAAGGCGGGAAAGGCGATCGCTTGACAGCAAATCCGATAACACCGAACCCTGCATGAACAACACCCAATCATGAATTGGAAAGTCCAAACGACCAGTCCGGGGAGAACTGCCCCAATGTCGCCAACGCGAAGGTGCTAATTTATTCAGTAATTCTGGTGGGAAGCTGAGAGCATCCTCAGCAAAGACATACTTTTCTATAATCTCTAACGCCTGCCGTTGTTTTTCCACAGGGACTGGCTGAAATGGTAATTGCCCTCGGGAATCACCAGGTTGAACCCTGTAGAAAGACTGACCGCCAACATATTTTGTAATGTAGTAAATATTTTGGAAATAGTTACTGAATACCGTGCCAAATTGTTCTTTCACATCGCTAAAACTGTTCCCAGACAACAGGTCATCTTGGTTGAGACGCTGCCATATAACCCGCGCATTATCCAATTGCCAATGAGAATAAAGCAGCACATTACTGCTGTTATCCCAAGCATTGGCAGTGGGGTCAAGGTCAAACACATCTTCATCTGTGGAATAACTTAACTCTGGCTTGTCTGATTGGTTGGCAAGCTTATCCAAAAATGGTTTTTCTGTTGTGGGAGTTGCTGCTGGAATTGGTGTGTAGCCGTACTGAATCGCCCACTCATCATAAGGTCCGATCATCTTGGGAAAATAATCTCCCTGCTTAGTGCCTCGGGGTGCAAGATTTGGTGGAATATAGTCCATCACTGACGTAATCAGACCTTTGCTGCGAGTGATATCTCTATTGTTCATCTGTTCTGGACTCAGCAGAGTGCTTCCACGGAAGTTATGCCTTAACCCCAAAGTGTGTCCCACTTCATGAGCAATAATTAACCGTAAATATTGATGAATATAGTCTTTCATTTGCTCATTACTTGGGGGGCCGTCTCGCAAAAGCTTCATTGCCAGTGAACCATAAGCAAATTGGTTAGCAGCTTCCATACCATAGCAAAGGTCGTACTGACCTGCCAGTTTTGATAAATTGTTGGTTAACCCCTCCATTTCCAAATTCTGCGTGGGATCGCTATTTTTTGCCTCTAATTTATTGGCGCAAAGCAGGCTGTTTTCCATCAACGCAGACAGCGGCGTCTGATTTTGTGTTTGGTTGAGTTGTACAATTTTAGGATACTCATTCTTGAGTGCGCGTATAAAACTGCCATCTACGAGAATATCTGCATCTAAAATTTCACCAGTCAAAGGGTTAACGCGGGATGGTCCCAGAGCAAAATATCCATCTACCGTGTTAATCCAGCGAATTGTGTTGTAGCGTATATCAGCTGGATCCCAGGTGGCGTTATCCGGCATTTGACGCACTTGAATTGCATCTTTGAATCCTGCCTTTTCAAAGGCTTTATTCCACATCAAGACGCCTTCTTTTATAGCATCGCGATACTCTAAGGGTACTGCGTTATCAATCCAGAAGACAATGGGTTTTTTGGGTGGAGAAACGGCAGCGCTGGGGTTTTGTTTTTCTAAATGCCAGCGGTTAATGTAGCGGACAAATGGCTCTTTACGCTCGTCGTTGGATAAGTCTTGGTAGGCGGTGATAAAATAGCCTATACGCTCATCGGCTAAACGCGATCGGTAATTGTTCTGTGGAAGTTCGGACAGACTATAATGAACGCGTAAAGTGAAGCCTCGAGGGTCTGCAAGCGCACCAAAACGCTGCTTTTCAGCATTGACACGGGTGTTGGTGAAATTCAACACCGACTCGATTTCCATATTTTGGGGAAAGGCTTTAGCAGTTCCAAAATAGGATTTATCTGCGGCTGGAGAAACTCCTAAACTAAAAGATAATCCAGCTAAGTCTGTCAGCAGCACGTCAGCCAAGTCGATGAGAATTGTTTTGCGTTCTGGATGAATGCTTTTGATGGTCACTGAGTAGAGAACTGAGTCACTGAAAGACCGGGCGAGCGATCGCTGTTGTGGATCTCCTTCACGAGTGCGAAAATTGACATTGCGAACCACAAATTGTAATTTGTTATTCGTCCGTTGTAAATAAAACAAAAAATCCTGCAACGGCATCCCACTATAGATCCCAGCTTCGCCAATGCCAGATTCTAACGTTGCTGTAGCTAAATAATTTTTATTAAGCTGTTCCGGCTTAATTTCTAAATAAATTTTATTTTTTTCCTTATCTCGGTACAGAGTAAACAGTCCCTGTAGTATTTCAGTATCTTTTACGACTTTCTCGAAGGGCTCTAATTCGTCCTTTTTTGCTGGTTTCGGGGTAATATCAGTTTTTTCATCCGGCTTAGCCGGCTTATCTAGAGTGTTCTGTACTTGCAAAAATGGTTGCTGTTCAGCTTTTTTAGTATCTTTAACTACCCACATAAAAGATTGACGCTGTGCTTGTTGCTTCCCATCAATCACCCAGACTTGCTGTGGTGGTAGCCGGAGTTTCTGGAAATTTGTAGCGTTCAGTGTTCCAGACTGAGACGATTTCGATGACGCAAACGAGATGGGGCGTTCAGGAGATGAGGAGGATGAGGGGGATGAGGGAGATAAGGGAGATAAGGGGGTGAGCCCGGGAGACATTTTCTCCTTGTCTGCTTGTCCCCAAGTCTTTTTGTCTCCAAGTCTTGTTATACCCGTGTCAACCGTATTCACAGCCTGTGTGCCGCTAGAAGCTGGTATACCTAAAAATAAACAATGCAACACAAAAACACAACTAGTAAATCTTCTCATCTCATCCGTCCCCGGTCTTAATTTCTATTTTATTTCCAATATCTGTGTAACAAAGCTGCCTCATACTCTCTTTAACTAAGTGGTAATATCTGAAAACACTCTTTACCGCTTAATGACAAGCAGTCACCTTTCTCAGTCAGTTGTATATACGATTTTCAGCTTTGTTGTAGTGCCTTACAGTAGGAGTTTTCCCAACAATTGCTTCCATCGCACAGAATCCGTATTATCTTTACATCTGTCTCAGAAACAAGTAGAGAAGTTAGTATAACAACTTAAATAAAAACAGGAGGTTACTGACAAACGAAAAACTTTTTAAGCAGACATTTTTTGCCCGAAGGCATAGCCTAATAGAAAGGAGCTTTCCGCCCTTAATCTGCTTACCAATAGTCTGCATTATTACGTCATTTTCATCAAATATGGTACTAAGTCCTACGATTTTCTCCAGTGCCTGAAACTCTAATAGGCAAACATTTTTTTTCATCTCGGCTTTAGTTCATCAGCAGGTGCATAGTATTAAATATGACAATTATGTCACATTTCTCTCAAATTTGTCAGCTTTTGAGAACTTGTGTGAAGGCACATTGGTTCAAAGAGATGTTAAAGAAAACATTTCTTAGCTCCCTTGCAGTTTCGCCTTTAAGAAAAATTCATAATAAGCAGGGCAAAAGAGTTGAGTGTTCCCCAGGCAATTCGCGAGAATTTATATTTCAGCAAAGAGTACAAAAAAGTTTGCAAAAATGGACAAAATCGAAGAGCAGTGTAACCGCAAATAAAGGCGATCGCCAACTCCATGAAGAGATTTACGAGATATTGGGTGGTGGTACCCTAAAACCTGAAATTTTAGCACAAGTCATGAGAAAGCTCATGGCTAATAATGAATTTTACCCAGTGCGACTTTTCCAACGTTTAGAAGATTTTTACCGCCGTTGGTGTCAAGGGGAATTTATTGATGCTTCAGCTGCTCATAACTTGCCTTTGAAAAAGATGCTGAAGATGCAAGCACAAAACATTGCGATCGGACTGAGGCAGGTAGATATCAATACGGGACTGAATGTGATGATTTTGCTTTTGGAGTTACATCGCTATGCTCAAGAGCGAGATGATCTCAAGCATCAAATAATTTTTTATCCCTCTGGTCAAAGGGATAAAGACCATTTTTTCACTTCTCAACTTCTTCGGATCATTAACTACAGCGATGCAATTGAAATTGGAAATTTTAGTAATGTTGTTGGGGAATTTCTCACAAGAGGCAACTTTAGCGGTGCATATCTCGGTGATGCTAACCTAGCTGGTGTCAACTTTAGCCGTGCCAACCTCAATAGCGCATACCTTGGTGATGCCAACCTCACAGGTACCAACTTTAGTGGTGCCAACCTCAGCACTGCTAACCTCGGTGATGCTAACCTCAGCGGTGCTAACCTCAGCGGTGCTAACCTCAAGCGTACCGACCTCAGCAGTACCAATTTGTGTGGTACGAACCTGAGTGGTGCCAACCTCAGCCATGCTAACCTCAGTAGTGCCGACCTCAGTAGTGCTGACCTCAGCAATGTTGACCTCAGAGGTGCCAACCTAACAAGCGCTAACCTCAGAGATGCTCAACTTTCTCGTGCCAATCTCACTAACGCCATCTTCTTTGCTGCTAACCTCAGTGATGCACACCTCAACGGCGTAGACCTCAGTCATGCAGACTTTTGCCGCGCAGACCTCAGCGGTGCCAACCTCAGTGGTGCTATCCTCAAAGGTACTAACCTGAGCGATACAATTCTGTTCAGTACTAACCTCACAGACGCTATTCTCGTCGCTGCTGACCTAAGTTATGCCAAACTCAACGGCGCAAAACTCAACGGCGCTAACCTCAAAGGCGCTATTCTCTTAGGTGCGGATCTCAGTGGCGTAGACTTAAGTGGAGTCATTCTCAACGAAGCCGACCTGAGTGGAGTTCTTCTTAGCGAAGCCGATGTCAGTGGTGCTGACCTCAGCGATGCCATCCTTTTTGGTAGTGACCTAAGTTATGCCAACTTGAGCAGCGCTAACCTGAGTGGTAGTAATCTTAGTGGTGCTATCCTCAGTGGTGCCGACCTCAGCTACACTGATCTCAGCTATGCTATTCTCGCTGGTGCAGACCTCAGTGATGCCAATCTCGAAGAAATGACCTGGAATGAAAATCTGGAGTGGCAGAGTGTACGTGGACTCGACACCGCAGTCAATGTGCCAAAAGCATTAAAGCAACAGCTGGGTCTTTTGTAATCAGCGTCTTCCCTTCCAGATTTATAGCAACCGCCAAGGCGGTTAGGACGTAAACTAAAGGTATTATCGTAACCTG
>NZ_CAWUDP010000073.1:0-49558 GCF_963920835.1 Scytonema sp. PCC 10023 | reverse complement strand
CCTTACTTCCAGAGGCAATGGTTTTGCCGTTGGGGCTAAAAGACACACTCGTGACAGCAGCTTCATGCCCAGTCAAGGTATGAAGCAGTTGACCATCCCAATTCCAGATTTTAATAGTACGGTCCTTACTTCCAGAGGCAATGGTTTTGCCGTTGGGGCTAAAAGACACACTCGTGACTGCATCTTTATGCCCATTTAAAGTTGGCGGTTCCTGACCACTCCGATTCCAGATTTTAATGGTATTGTCCCCACTCCCAGAGATAAGGGTCTTGCCGTCGCGGCTGAAACTGATACTGTAAACTGTATCGCTATGTGCATGGTAGTCTTGAAGAAATAGACCATCCCAACTCCACACTTGGATGGTTCCGTCCCAACTTGCAGAGGCAATGGTTTTGCCGTCGCGGCTAAAAGTCACGCTTGTAACAGGACCTTTATGCAGCACAGGGAAGGTTTTAACACTTCGATGATTCCAACTCCAGAGTTTAACGTTGTAGTCATCACTACCGGAGGCAAGGGTTTTGCCGTCAGGGCTGAAACTGACACTGTTAATAGCATCACCGTGTCCAATGAAACTATCAAGCAGTTCACCATCTAGATTCCAGAGTTTGATAGTTTTGTCTTGACTACCAGAAGCGAGGGTTTGACCGTCAGGACTGAAACTGACACTCCTGACACCACCACTGTGTCCTTTGACAGTGTGAAGCAATTGCCCGTTTAGATTCCAGAGTTTGATAGTTTTGTCCTCACTACCAGAGGCAAGGCTTTTACCGTCAGGACTGAAACTGACGCTGTTGACAGCACCAGTATGCCCTTTTAAAGTCTGAAGCAATTGACCATCTAGATTCCAGAGTTTGATGGTTCCATCTTGACTACCAGAAGCAACAATTTTGCCGTCAGGGCTGAAACTGACACTCCTGACAGCGCTACTATGCCCTTTTAAGGTGTGAAGTACCTGACCATCTAAATTCCAAAGTTTAATAGTTTTGTCTTCACTAGCAGAGGCAATAGTTTTACCGTCAGCGCTAAAACTGACACAATAAACATCACCAAGATGCTTTGACAAGCGGTTGCGTTCTTTGACTTGATAAACTGCCTGCCTTAACACTAATTTAACTTGCATCTGGGTCTCTGGAGGAGCAAGACCTAATTTTTGTAGTTTTTGCCCAGCCTGTATTGCTACTTTCAGCGAATCTAACTCTTTATTCGAGGCAAAGAGTGCTGCTGAATATTCACTGGTAGCTTTGACTTCGTTCCTTGCTGATTCCAAAGATTTCCACCAAGCAACCCCAGCCAGACTCAAAGCTAGCATCAAGCCACCAGTGAGTCCAGATATAGTCAATTGCCGCCTACGCTTGTGCTTTTTCAGCTCATTATCCCGCAATGCTAAAGAAAGCTCAATGAAATGCCTCTCACCCAAACTCAGTTCATCTATGCGTTTGTGCTGCCAATATTCCGCATCCGAAAGGGGCTTTCCTCGCAACAATGCTCCTTCATCCTTACCACTACTTTCCCATTGACGAATTGCCGATCGCAACTGCTCTTGCCAATAGCGAAATTCACCATCAACTTGTATCCACTGCTCTAGCCGTCCCCAGCTTCTAATGAGCGCCTCATGCACGATTTCCACTGTTTCTTCACCTGATGACTCGTTGCGGTTAGTCACCACAAGACGTGCATCAGCTAAGCGCATCACCAAATCCCAGTTTTCTGACTTCACCTCATCACGAGTCGCCAACCTCCGGGTAGCCTCCACTCCTTCCCCTAAACGCACTAACTGCATAAACACTCGCTGCGCCCGACTTCGGTCTACCTCAGAAAGCTGGGCATACAGTGCTTCGGCGTGGATAGCCAAAGCCTCCTCAACGCCGCCAATCTCCTCGTAGCCCGCATGAGTTAGCCATCCATCTGTCTGTTTTGACCAAAGTTGTGTTAAGGCAAACTCCAGCAACGGTAAACGTCCTGACTGACCATCACCTGCATTAATCAGTTTATTTGTCAACTCTTTCTCTAGTCTCACCTGCATTTGTGTTGCAGGCTGTTCAATAGCTGCTTGCAATTCCTGACGGCTCATTGGTCCGAGATTCAGGACTGCTCCTTGCAATGCATCGCTAAAGGGGCGGTAAGAAAGGGCATGTCCGTAAAAGTCCGCTCGCAGAGTCAGGACTAGAGTAAATGCCGGAGCTAATCTGGCTGCGTTCAATAATGCATCTAAGACACCTTGGCGTTCTTCTTCTGGACAAAGAGTGTAGAGTTCTTCAAATTGGTCAGCTATTATGACCAGACGAGTTTTGGGGTATGAGTGGACAAAGCTTTCGATAATTTTGTATAACGCTTTATTATCTTGTCGCAGTGCGATTTCCAGTTCTAATTCAATCAGGCGGCGAGCATTTAATTTTGAATTTTGATTCAAATTTTGATTGAAATTTTTATTTATATATTTATTTAGGTTGTCTCCTTGGCGAGACGGAACGGATAAAGCTTCGCCAATACTAGAAGTTAACGCAGCTGCCAACGCCTGAAAGGGATTATTACCCGGACGAAACGAGACAATCTGCCACTTAAGATTTGGATCTTGGCGCAACTGAGGAACCAACCCAGCAAAGACCACACTCGACTTCCCACTTCCACTTGGACCGACCACCGCTACCAACGGCTTTCTTTTGGTCGCCGTCACCAAGTCCTGTGTGAACTGCTCCCGCCCAAAAAATAGGTCAGCATCTTCCTCACCAAACGCAAATAAACCGCGATACGGGCATGGAGGGACTCCGCCTAACTTTAGCCAACTCGGCGGTTCTACTGCCGGATTTTGACAAATGACAGGCAACCAAGATGCACCCGGAAAGTCATCTTCCAAACCTTGTAACTTTCTGCGTGCTTGCTGTACGGCAAGGTATAAAGAACGCCGTTCTACGGCAAAAGCTGCTAAAAAATGCTTAAAAAATTCCTGTGCCACCAGGTTCGGTACTGGCTCGCGCATCACAATCACTGTCGGAATATTTAATTTTTCCAGCGCACTCGCCAATCCCAGTCCATCACAGGAGTTGAAAATTGCTAGTTGTAAACCATTATCAATTGCTGCTTTGAGAGCTTCTTCTAACTGTCCAATTGTTAAACTATTGTTGGTCTTATGATCATTAATATAAATTCTGCCTGTTTCACCCTCGGTTTGACTATGACCGGCAAAAAAGAACATATCCCAGCCGGGGTTTTGCCAAAGAAGAGTGTTAAATTCCTGACGAGAGGGGTTGACAAGAAAAACTATTTCTGCATCTAATAAACTATCAAGAAATCTGATTTCTCTCTCCAAATCAATCCCTTGGCTATTACCCAGAACCGCTAAGATTCTCACTTTCTTTCTAGGTAATTTTGACTTGTTTGGTTCCCGGCGTTTATACTCTGGTTGGGAAAGTGCCATTTCTGCCTGGGGATAATCATTGAAGAAGTCCCAACGATGCCAAGGTAATCGCCGTAGCAAGTCATTGTTGGTTTCAATAATGACTCGAATTTCTTCGGCTGGATTTAGTTGCGATCGCAGTTGTCGTTCTATGTTAAGAAACTCAAAAGATTTGAGCCAATTATTGATATTTTCTTGTAGTTTTTGGCACACATCATAAAAACCGACAACAGAGACATTCGTTATGCCACCTTCGTCAATTTCCAGTTCATCATCATCTTCCATCAATAGAGAACGCAAATGTTGGCGACCACAAACATTTTTGTAATTTAACTGCCAATTTTGACAGAGTTCAACTAAAGATGGTGCTGCAGGTAAGCTACCAATAAATTGCTGTGGAAAAGAGTTTCCTGATGACCATAACCTAGCAGTAACATTTGGAAATCCGTTGTTTAAATCCCCACTTCCTAGGCTAATAACAACTGATTTACTCATAGAGAAGACACTTTTTTATTTTGGCAAGCATGCTCTTTTCTACAAAGTCAGTTTCTTCTTTTTCGTATCTTTACATCAAAAATAAGATTTGTAAAAGAGTTGGTTTAGTTTCGGAATCACAACCCAGCCTATTGTCTTTAATAAGAATATCTTTAATAGCCTATCACTCCTGTTGAAAGGCACCCTCATAAAGACACACTCTGACAAGAATAGAATTCGTTAAGGTAAATAGTTGCCACTCTGCACGAGCTTAGCGCTCTTTCATCACTCTCTCCAGAGTATCTTCTGAAATCCTTACAGCGAAAGGCTTTACGCAAAAATCAATGTTTCAGGCTTTGTGTGAGAAATTAAAGTCCAAATCCCTAACAGTGTCTGGGTTTTAGATTTTGGCTTTGATTTTTCTGTCAACAAAGTGATGGAACGTTATAGTTCCGTTTTACATAGTCAAGTATAGGCAGACTACTACACACGGGTTTAAGCAACACCAATTTCAGCATGGTCACGCCTGAATAAAGGTGTTATCCGCCTTGGATGCACTACCAGGCATCCCCTATTCCTTTGTACAATTGATTCGAGACAACCAAAAGCATTTGGAATTACTTTTCTGCCGATGTTGAACGCTGCATTGACATCGGCATGAATTTTTGTACCATCTTTACTGATATACCAGGCACGTTGTACACGCTTTCCTGAAAAAGTTTGTTTTACCTTATTGTTAGGGTCAAATGTTGGGATTGTATCCCAATCAATTAGTGAAGCCTTACTAGTGTAAGATTCCTCACCAACCTTAACGTTGATGCCAACTTTTTCTAGCTTGTCAGTTAACATCTCGATAAATAACAGGTGTGGTATCTGTGTAAAAGCTTGGTTATTTCGCTTACCTAGATTGAGGTTTGTTTTCCATTGTTCGTTTTTTCCTATTGCAACTTGTGTTACACCTTTAGCCACCAATTCTTTAACAATCATGAAGGTGGATTGATGTAAGTAACTATCAACAAAATTATTACGATTGCAAACAATGTTTTGTATGCGTCGCGAACTGCCTCTACCGTGAGGTAAAAACCCTCGAAACCTTGCCAACTGCTTGTTATAAAACTGGTTGACTGATTTTAAAGGTTTACCATTAACAGCAATTGGTTGAATTGTCGGGTCAGTAAAAACAATCGTTGCAAGATTGTCTAATCCAAGATCAATAGACGCAGCCAATTCCGGATTAAGGCTACAAAAAAAATCGGAAGGCTCTGGTATTTCCGAAACTATTTCAATTACGAAACAGCCTATTTTGGGGACAATTCGCACTTCACATAAGTCATCAAATTTCAAACCAGGTTTAACTGGAATTTTAATCGGTGACATCGAAGGAACGATAAAACCTTTTTTAAATTCCCGAGTACTGACAGCTTGATAATTGAACTTTACGAGATTTTTTCCGTCAAGATAATTCGGTGGTTTCGGCTTACTAGTGAATTTTTTTGGTTCTAAGTTGTAGGCATCTATTGCTTTGAAATAAGCCGACCATGCATCAGCATTCTGCTTTAAAACCAGTTGAGCAACCTTTCGTGGCATCGCACGATAATTACTATCTAGTTTAAACATTGTGTCTAATTTTGCTTGGACTGTGGTGCCCCAACCATAGAAAAAGCCTTGACGCTGTGTGAATTGAGCCGTATTGTAGAGTTTGCTAGAGATACGCGTAATGTAAGCACAATATGCAAACCACTCGTGACCTGATTTAATTATGTGTTTCTCTACATGTTGCATCAAAGATTACTACGAATGTTTTCTCTCCTTGCCAGACGTGTTCGCCCAAAGCCTGCCGCAGGCATACGCAAACGACCTTAAACACAGTATAATATATTTGACTATATTTAAATAGAAAATCATCCATCTTTCTCGTCTTCTTTGCTTTGTAAAGTTGCGATGATTTTCTCAGTTTTTCTTTTAGCACGACGTTGACCATACAAGCGTGCGGCAATACTAGTAATAATTGCTACTAAATCTTGCATCAATTCGTCGCGTCCGTTTTCAGCTAAATTTACAATCTCCAAAGTCACACCACACCGACTTAGTAAAACGTCTATATAGTGCGTCCCAAACCGCCCTAAACGGTCTTTATGTTCAACTACTAGAAATTGATAATCATCTTGTTTTAAAAGCTTCTCTAGCTTTTTGCGGTTGTCGTTTAATCCGCTTCCTACTTCTTTTACAATATGCTGAACTTGATAACCTCTTGCTGTAGCATATTGGGTTAAACGTTCGGCTTGCCTGTCTAAATTATCTTTATTTTCTGCACTTGAAACTCTGGCATAAATTGCAGCTTTCTTGACTGCGTTTCTAGCAGTTAATCGCTCGTATTCTACAATGACAGTACCTGAGTCAAGTTGTTTAGTTGGGTAAGGAATTTTACCTGCCTTAAAATGTCTCCAAGCGGTCTGGTAAGAAATACCTAATTCTTTTGCATAGTCTGCTAGCTTCATGTCAGGTTCATCCTTGAAAGGATTATACCTGACTATATTAGACTATATTTTGTGGAAAGTTTTTTCATACCAATTCTCTGTGAAGCTGCATATTATTTTTACCTCTCCTAACCTCCCCAACGCATCGGGGAGGTGCCGCAGGCGGTGGGGTTCTTTCGGGAGCATCTTCATATGGAAACGGTATTAGGGACTTCCAAATAAAAAATATCCCAAATTTTCTTGTGGGATGCGTGTCCCCACCCGTCCCACTATTCAGGACGGGCAGGATGCCCACCCCACAATTGAGGATAATTTATTTCTTGGAAATCGCTTATGCAGTTCTCCCGTAACCGTATTGAGTCCTATTTAATAGGTATCGGAAACGACAGAAGTAGAACTTACGCAATGTCAAAAAATGATTATGTGAATTGAGCCAAATCTTGACTTTTAACTATTGTTCAGATGCATGACTTCATCTCAATTAGAATCTTTCTCTTAAGAATATGTATAAAAAGTGAGGAAGTGGAGAGGGTTTTGTAAATTTTTTGAACAAAAACCCGTGAAGTTTGCAGTTTAGTTAATCCATATAATCCTCTATTTGTACAGTGCGTAAGTCCTAAGAAGTTTGACTATGACTAGCCAAAAACAGAGTATCCCAGCGTACCGGCTTCCAAAGCTGCGTGTTGAATTCATAATAGTCTCCCTTGACAATATCAACTACTTATGATCAGCTATTGAAAAAGTTGGTTTTTATCTCCAAATTAGCTTCTTGGCTATTGCCCAAAACTACCAATATTCTGACTTTTTTATAGGTGATTTTGGCGACGATACTTTCCATGGTTTATACTTAGGTCTCAACAGAGCCATTTCTGTAACAAGAGCCTCTATTCTTTAGTATGTGGGTGCATCGCGCTCTTGTTAAATCTGTTGTAGAATATTTTGATATTTTGCGAAAAGAGGTCATCATTTAGAAAGTAAAAATTAATTTTGGGTGATGCGTTTTGGATTAACGCATACTAAAGCCTTAAGATGAATTTTAATGAATTAACTTTAAGAAATTTATTATCTGACCACTCTTTGAATCAGACACCTAAGACGCTTATGAATAGGTTGATAGTTTTAAGCTTGGGTCAGGGAAATCTACACGAAGGCTTTCCTGGTGTAACAGCATATATTGGGTCAGCAGAAAATCCCTATCAAACGAAATTTACTGCTAGCTTACCGTCTGCACCAGAGATTCCGGAACTCTACCGCAATTGGCAGTCACTTTATTCGGCTTTTTTTCATCGTCCATGTTTACGTGTTGGTGTAGAAGAAACTGAAGAAAGTGACGATACTTTTGAAATTGAAGACGCTTATGTCACTAATGTTTCTGAAGTAGACCTTAAGGATTTATGCGAGCAACTTTACGACTCGATAAATTTGTGGCTGAATTCGGCAGAATTTCGCAAAATTGAGCAGCAATTACGTACACATTTAAAACCATCTGAAGAAATTCGCTTCATTATTGAAACCAACGACAATTTGTTGCGGCGATTACCTTGGCATTTGTGGAGTTTCTTTGATGATTATCCTCATGCAGAAGTCGGGTTAAGTGCGTCAGAGTATAAACAACCACATAAATTTCCTAAACTTAAAAAAAGTAAAAGAATACTAGCAATATTGGGAAATAGTGAAGAAATTGATATTAGCCAAGATAGAATTTTTTTAGAACAATTATCAACTGATGCAGAAATTCAGTTTTTAGTAGAGCCGAAGCTAGAGAATCTCAATGACCAGCTTTGGCAACAAAGTTGGGATATTCTCTTTTTTGCTGGTCATAGCTGCACTCAAGAAAAAGGTAGGCTGCAACTCAATCAAAAAGACACAATTACCCTTGACCAACTAAAGTATGGTCTCAAGCAAGCTATCAGCCGTGGATTACGTTTGGCAATTTTCAACTCTTGTGATGGCTTGGGATTGGCGCAGCAGCTCCAGGAGTTGCACATTGGGCAAGTCATTGTCATGCGTGAGCCAGTACCGAACGTAGTCGCCCAAGAATTTTTAAAGCATTTTCTCGCCGAATTTTCTCAGGGACAGTCTTTATACACTGCATTACGTTCTGCACGAGAAAGACTGCAAGGATTGGAGGGAGAATACCCTTGTGCTACTTGGTTACCAGTGATTTGCCAAAATCCTGGGGAATTGCCGATGGTCTGGCATACAGAGCGACGGACTGAACCTGTATACAAGGTAGGCTCTTTAGTGGCGGGTTCCGTAACGAAACAACCCACTGCTCGTTACTTTGGAAACGATACTCTTTCGAGAACAGCAAAGCAAAACCAATTCGTTAGACATCGCTTCCGCGTCGCCGCCACCCGTCGTCTCCCAATACTGCTAGCAACTAGTGTGTTGGTAGCTGCTAGTCTCATGGGAGTGCGCCATTTAGGGATGCTACAACCTTGGGAACTGCATTCTTATGATCATTTAATGCAACTGCGAGCAGCAGATGAAAAGCCAGACGCGCGTTTATTAATAGTCACGATTAATGAAGCGGATATTCAGTATCAGATCCAGAAGAAGATGAATATGCGTTGGTCGTTATCAGACCAAGCACTGAGTCAACTCTTGCAAAAATTGGAAAAGTACCAACCCGCAATTATTGGTTTAGATATTTATCGTGATTTCCCTGTTGATCCCAATTATCCACAGTTAGGCGAAGTCTTGCTGCAAGACAAGCGAATATTTACAGTGTGCAAAGTTTCTGCTCCTAATGATGGCGCACCTGATGGTGTTCCTCCCCCTCCTGAAGTCTCAAAAGAACGTCTAGCTTTTAGTGATTTTGTCGCTGACGCAGACCGTGTTCTTCGTCGCCAAGCTGTGCAATTAACTCCTCCTGTGCAATCTCCCTGTGCCGCAGAATATGCTTTCAGCTTTCAGCTAGCACAGCAATACCTGAAAAATAGTGGTATAAAATGGGACATTAATCAAGAGAAAAACTTGCAAATTGGCAACACTGTTTTTAAGCGCTTACAATCCCATACAAGCGGCTACCAGGGAGTGGATGCATCAGGATATCAAATTCTGCTCAATTATCGTTCTGTACCCTCTCTTGCCAATATTGCTCAAACAGTCTCTCTTAAAGAAATTCTCAATGACGAGATTGTTCCTGAGTTATTGCAGAAGTCGGTGAAAAACCGAATCGTCCTCATTGGCGTGACCGCCCCCAGTTCTCCTGATGATTGGGAAACTCCATACACTGCAAAAGCACCGGATGAAGAAAAGCAAATTTCAGGCGTGTTTCTACAAGCGCAGATGGTGAGTCATATTCTGAGTGCTGTTTTGGATGGTAGACCTTTGATGTGGTGGTGGTCTGGATGGGTGGAAGCGCTGTGGATATGGGGTTGGGCATTGGTGGGAGGAATTCTAACTTGGCGAATTCTACAGCCACTTCATATAGGATTAGCTATTGTAACAGCGCTATTGATACTTTTTACCATCTGCTTTGGTATATTTACACAAGCAGGGTGGATTCCACTCGTTCCCCCAACATTGGCATTGGTATCTTGTGCGGTTGTGTTGAAGATACTACCAAAGCACCATGCAAGCAACAGCAAAAAACGTTGGAACTCTCAAAATGAGTAAAAATAAGTTGCCTCAAAGATACCATAAACTAGCTTGCGCTATCCCTTTGCTAGTGGTTGGGCTTGTGAGTGATCCAATAAAAGTGCAGGCAAATCCAGTACAATCATTGGGCAACAGAGTCACTCACACATCAAACCTTCTTGCTCAGAAATTTCCTGATAACGGTGACCCCAAGGGACGCCGCCGAGGAGGGACAAGCCGTCGTGATGGATGTCCAGAACTGAAAACACCTATTACTGCTTTAGTACCTGGTGAGGAAAGTAACAATAAATCTTTCTTCGCATCCACAGTGGCTGAGTATCCAACCTTTTGGGTTTATGTTCCTGAATTACCCACAAATTCACGTTTTGGAGAGTTTGTGTTGCAGGATGAACAGGGTAATGATGTATACCGAACTTCTCTGACATTGTCTGGAAAGGCAGGCATCATAGGCATTAGCCTACCCTCAAGTTCACAATATGCTCTCAAGCAAAACTTAAAGTATCACTGGTTCTTCCGAGTTTATTGTGGTAATCCACAAAACAAACCTGAGTATCTTTTTGTGGACGCATGGCTGCAACGGGTGGCGCTCACTCCCGATCTTCAGCAACAGTTGAAGACTGCACAATCACGGGAGTATACCGTCTATGTTGCTAATAATCTTTGGTACGATGCTGTAACAAATTTAGCTAACCTCCGCAGCAGCAATCCAAATGAGCACGTGTTGGCACAAGAGTGGACTAACTTGTTTAAAGCTGTGGGCTTGGAAGAACTAGCCGAAGCACCGATTGTCCAACGTTACAATCCGCAAAAGTAACGCTCTTGGAAACCCGGTTTTTCAAAGCAACTGAGTTTCTGGAGTAACCCAGTTCATGTACATTGGGTGGCGTTGGACTCAGACGTAGAGAGTCATACTACAGATGTCCAGAGCAATAAGACCAGAACCCTTATCAGGAACACAATGTAGAGACGCGCTGTTTGAAGCGTCTCTACAAATAAGCAAATCCCACTAAAAATCCTTAACTGAACCGTATTGCCCTTTAAAGCCAATTCCCGACTAACACAAACGGTGCCCAGAAATATGGATTTTTCTGTTGAGTAAAAACAGCCAGTTGGGCATGCTGGAGTGCTTCGGCTTTATTGACTCCAGCTTTTAACTCTTGGTAAAACTTACTCATCAAATTGGCGGTAGACTCATCGTCTACAGACCACAATGTTGCCAGTGTACTGCGTGCGCCCGCCCGCACAGCAACTCCAGCTAGTCCTAAAGCTGCTCGCTTGTCTCCAACAGCAGTTTTGCAAGCACTCAGAACAAGTAATTCTATATTGTTAGTGTTAGAATTGTTAGACTTAGGCGTGTCGCTGACCCGCAGTAATTTATCAAATTCCTTCACCTTCAGGAGCTCATCCCAGGTGACAATAAAGGTTTTTTCTGGATCGGAACTAAATTCGCCGTGAGTTGCTAGATGAACTACTGAAAAGGAAGCAGATTGCAACCGTTTTTGCAGGTTGGTTTCGGTAAACTGCTGATTTAACAGTTCTTGACTCTTAGGTACCTCAGACTTGATTTGTTGCAATTCCCGTGGCACGTTATCGAGTGGGGGAAACTTGCGGTTTTCGATAGAGCGTTCTGCCGCGACTCCAGCAGTTAAGGTGTTTAAGCGTACCTTTTGCAACGGTTGGGGATCAAGGAGTTGCAAACCAGGGGCGACGGCGATCGCATACTTTTCAATCAAATATTTCTGCTGTTGTTTGTCATACAGAACGGACATTGGTAAATTCCGCAACGTCCCATCTAGGACAAAGACTAGAGTTTTGATGCCACTTTTGCTTAACTCTGCTTCAGCGGGTTGGATTAACCAGTCGTATACCTGTTGGGATAGCTGCTTCACCTGAGCAGTCCTGGTGACATCCCGTAAATATTCTCTGAGGTCTTCTACAACACGTTCTACTTTATCTTCGGCAATTACAGTTTTGTAGTGGCGTAAATCCTGGTTAGGCAACTTGAGAATAACATCTAGACGGTCTGGTAAAATAATCGGATACAAAACTGCTGCTTGTTGGTCTTTTTTATCAATCACTGGGTCGAGTTCCTGCTTAGCAGTTAAACAGGCTGAGCGAAAAAAGTTGTCCAGTTCTGCTAATTGCAGCGATTCCATCACAAAACGAGCTTGCTGTATATTCTTTTGGCTTTCTGGCTTTTGGTCTGGGTATTGGACATTGGAATTTCCTTTTGCTGTTCTGTGTTCCCCATTCTCTGTTTGCAAAAGCAATGCCACTAACTCCCGATACACAGGTTCCACAGTTTCCCGAAAGGAAAACTGAATGTCTGGATTGATCGCAACTAAATCGCTACGTAGAGTCCGCAGAGTGTTGAAGGCTTCAGAATAGTAGAGGACAGCCCCTTTGATATCTCCCTGCTGTTTGCGGATACGTCCTAGTTGCCATTGCCATTGATAAACAATATCTGATGCATGAATACTTTGGGCTAGAAACAAAGCTTTCTCTGTCACCTTTTGGGCATCACTAAACTGCTGATTGATTTCATACAGATTCCCAAGAGTTCCAAGGGCATAAGATTCTGCTCGCTTGTCTTGCAAGCTTTGCGCCTGCTGGACTGCAGTAGCCAGTATCTGGGCTGAGATTTGGAGGGAAGGGGATGAGGGGGATGAGGGGGATGAGGGAGATGAGGGAGATGAGGGGGATGTTGCTTTTAGTACTCCTTCATCTCCCCTATCTTTGCTTACTAGTTTCATCAAACTTTGGGCAAAGTTAATTTTGGCGTCAACTGCCATCCGGCTTGGGGGCAAGTTGTTGATTTCAGAGTGGATTTTGGAGGATAATGTTAATGCATCCGCAAGTCGCTTTGTCTCAATAAGTAGGCTCAGTTGATTGAGATATGCTTGAATCCGTATGGTGGGGTCAACAGATGCACTGGCAGCTTGCTGGTAGTAATGTAGCGCGGTTTTCGTGTCATGCTGGAGGCGGGCTGTATTTCCCAGGTTGAAGTGAACCTCACTGACAACTTGATTCAATGACGTGGCTTTTGCTAGTGCTAAACTTTGCTCTAAAACTTGCTGCGATTCCTTTAAATCACCAACCACTTGCCGAATGTTACCAAGACTCAGCAGTGCTGCGGCTTTCGTTGGTGAATCTGGTTCGTTTTTAAGAGCTTGCGAAATCTCAGTTAAAATCTTATTTGCCTGACGGTATCGCCCCAAAGCTTGCATGGCTTGAGCCGAGTTAATACGGTTACGAGTTAATGCAGTACTATCTTTTATTTGCTGATAAATCTCAGCAGCTTGTTGCCAAGTCGTCACTGCTGCGTCAGCTTGTCCTTGTGATAACTGTAACTGTCCTCGCACATCGAGGGCTTGTGCCAAAATTTTAGAACGCTCTTGAGAGTTATTTAAATTTTTCAGTAGATTAAGGCTTTGAGCGATCGCTTTTTCTGCTTCAGTCCATAAACCCAGTTGCTGAAAAGCTAAGGAGAGATTGCTCAAAGTCATAGCTTCCCGTAAACTATCCCCATCAGTTCTACAATCAGCAGCAGCCTGTTGCAAGGTTTTAACCGCAAGAGTGAACTGTCCAGCCTCATAGAGTTTTTTACCCTGTTGCACAAGGTCTTGTGTTTTAAAGCGGCTGATTGCTAAGTTTTGTGCAGCAGAATTGACAGCTGCAGGTTTTGCCAACACGGCTGGTAGAATTACGCAGACCAATGCAACCATTACTGCAAGTAAGGGTTGACCTATCCAACCCCT
Organism: Scytonema sp. PCC 10023; assembly: GCF_963920835.1. NCBI lineage: Bacteria > Bacillati > Cyanobacteriota > Cyanophyceae > Nostocales > Scytonemataceae > Scytonema > Scytonema sp. PCC 10023. The sequence goes on along the minus strand of NZ_CAWUDP010000073.1, from coordinate 35,849 downwards.
ACCGGAGTATTTGGATTGAAAAATGGATTTTAGAATACGGAAAAATACAGGCTTTTTTCTCGCCACGCTCTTTCCCCTTTACTACAGTTCAAAGTCTTCTTTCACCTTTAGATCCTCTCCTAAACTGACCTCAACACTGAAACGTTTTCCTGATTCCCCCTTAAAAGGTTTGAGTTGAATGTAGTTATCTTGACTTCTGGAAGTGACTTGCTGAAGACTTTTTCCTGCTTTAGACAGCAAAGTTAAATTCAGATAAGGCGGTAAATATCTTTCTCCACCTGTAGGATGTAACTGGATCAAAACACCCAATTTATCCTCAGTTTCCTCTGTGATATTAACCAGCAGCGCCACAGTTTGATGACCCAGTTGCACTCCCAAGTCAATGAGTTTGGCTTTTTTGGGACCTTTGTGTGTAATTCTAGTACTTAAAGCGAGATTGGCTTCTGGATTTATCAGCGTGTCGATCGTCTGCCAACCTTCTTCAAAGACTCCCTCTAACCATTGACTCAACTTGGTTTTGGTATTATGCAAATATGTTTGAAGTGATACGGTGGCAGACTGGGTTGAGGCTACAGGTAAAGGGATAGCTGAGGGTTCTAAGAAATGGTGGTAGAACAACAAGTGATTGAGTTCTGCATCAAATAAAGACAGCGGTAGCTGATAAGAACTATCCTCCAGAATTTGTAAATTGAATTGGCTTCGGTAATTCACCAGTTGGTCGTGACGTAGAAAGCCTCTGAGAATCACTTGTTCTTCTTCTTCTAACACCTCAACGACAACATAAAAATGAGCTGCCAATTCTGGTTGATCAATGGCATCTGTTGGGATGCTTACTATTTCATCAAGTATATGTTCTATAGCAATTGGACAAATTTTAAACTCACCTACCTTGAGATGACAACCAGTTTCCATAACATTGGTATCTCGATGGATGGGTTGATCTAGTATGCGTGTACTTAACCATTTTTCACAGCCAAGTGTTGCCAATGTATTTAGATAGGTTTGCCACTGTTGTGCTTCACTCATCACCAGTTGACTATAACCTCTTGCTTGATGGAAGTCCTCTGGTTCTAGCCAAATCACTTCTGGAAGCAAGAGTCTTATGTCTGACGAATTAACCGAGGAACGGTGCATTATTGTACTCCTTATATTTATATCTATGGGTTTTCTGTCTAAGATTCCTTTAGCCTCGCTTTAAAAGCAGGGTTTGGGGAGATATGTGTTTGTCGTGTGTCTGTGATTCTAAATATTTGCGAAGTTGTTGAGCATATGCACTGTCCATTGAACGGCTCTTTCCAGCTCTGATTTCTTCTGCTGCTTCTTGAAAGATTTCGTCATCAGCAAAAGCTTCTATATATTCAGCTAATGTTTTAAGATAGTCTGGTTCTGGGGGCATTTTGGTCAAACCCTTTTCAACAGCCTTGTTAAGAACCTTGTCAAGAATTTGTTGGACGGTTAAAGTGCGTACCTTGCTGAGTAACTCGCCAGGATTCAAGATCCGTCTAGCTTGATCCCAACTTGTCATTCCCAACTTAGGAGCAATATCCTTAAGAGATAAATTCTCGCAGTAGTAGAGCTGCAAACCAGGAATAAATTGTTGAGCCAAACATGCATACTTTTTGCTTTTTGTCAAAGCAGTAATGCGATCGCGTATTTCTTGCTCTATCGCACTAGTCAAAGCTAAGCTAAGTTGCTCATGTAAGAAATCTAACATCTCCTGCTGTTCTACATCAACCTCCGCCAGGTTGTCAGCAGGTAAATCTGCTCTCAGGCTATAACCTCCAGTCTCAGCATCTTGGATTTCCAAAGATTCTCTATAACTCCAGATATCATAGTGTCTCACCTGTGTGGCTACCTGTTTGAGTTGATTCATCAACTCCACTGTAGAGTTGATAATGACATCTGTTTTTCGCAAGCCGTTAAGCATTTCTTGCAGTTGAGGGCTTGATGGATCCGGACATCTTCTTCCTCCCTTGGAATTTTGTTGAATTCTGTCACGGCGATACACAGCATGAAATACTTCTACAAGCAGGCGATCGCGCTTTGATAAGCGTTCGAGTTGTTTTGGTCTAACTCTGTTGAGAAGCGCCCAGTCGCTAAGATGCTTAAATCCAAATTCTGATAAATAATCTTTGAGTTCGGGATTTTGTTTCGTTTGCAAGTATGCCCAATTGTCTAAGCTCATGCTAGAGTCAGAATCGGCATTAAATGTTTGCAAAATTTTGACAGAAAAGAATTTGTAAGCGGTTGTCTTAGTTTCACCATTGTTATCCACAATGAGTTGAGTTTTCCCATCCCGGTCTATGGTAACGAGAGTTTGCCCATCGTCATTGAGGACATAACGCAGCAAATCCTGGTAGGTAAACTGCTTTTCACCACTGAATAAGTTGTCAATTTTTTGACAAGCTCTCAGGATGGGTTCAGAAACATAGCACCGCAAACAAAGTCCCGCATGAGCGCGAGTTGTGGCATCAACAGCAGAATTTTTAGCGAGAAAATACGATAACAGAACAGCTTGCGTGTCTTTAGGAGCAAGATGGCGAATTTGTTTGTTTAAGAACTCGTGTGCCACAGGAACGGAACTGTATTCGTATCCTATTCTTTGACTGGCACTGATTCGGCAAATTTTCCAGTATCTCGGTGATACATCCATAGTGACTGCCTCGCCCCAGAATAACCAATCTCATATACTTGCATTAAATATGTAAATGCCAGGGTTTTCAACTTATGCAGTTCTCCCACTCTGCTTGTTTGAGGTGGCAACCACAAGCGACACGAGTGCTGCTGACATGATGCCGCGTTTCTAAAAAGTGCATAAGTTAATTTAGCTTACATCTACTTTAAGACAGAGCAAGCAAAAGACACTTACAAAATTAAGGAGTTCAAATCATGCCCGCTCATAAAGAAAAACTCTTTGAAGCCAAGAATCAATCTGGAGACAAGTATACTATTTGGAAATCTCCAGAGCAAAAAACCTTCTTTTTTAGAGCAGCAATGGCTGTGGATGCTGATGGCTCACCTAAAGCTTACCATCCTGAGAATAAAGGTTTAGATGACCTCGAACATGCTGGTGAACCAGGAAATTGGTGGGCAATTGAAACACACAATGGTAAACCTAATGGCAAGCCTGTTATTCAAGGAGATGACGATCCCGCTCCAGGCTATTACATCTCTATGACAGCGCTTTACGATCCAGACATCAACAGACCGAATCCGCGAAGATACGTTGATGCAACAAAAATTCCCTACATAGTTCTGCCTGAAAATAATGATCGGGAGTTTCTGAAGAAAGCGGATGTTGAAGAAGGCGATTTCGCTGCTGTTTATAACGCAAAGAACGGCAAGCTTTCCTTTGCCATCTTCGCTGATACAGGTCTATTTTTCGCAGGTAATGTAGAAGAATACAGATTCGGTGAGGGTTCCATAGCTCTTGCAGAAGCTCTAGACATTCCCTCTAATCCTAGGAACGGAGGAACGACTAAAAAAGATCTACTCTACATAGTATTTCCAGGCTCTGGAAATCGTAAGCCTAGGTCAATCACAGATATCAACAATAAAGCAAAGAAACTTTTCGAGGAGTGGGGCGGAATAAAGCACGCTAAGGATTTGTTCGACGAGGTGTAAGTAGTTACGTAACAGTGAGACAAAAAACAGACATGCTTGCCTGAAAATCCTCCTACAGTCCATCCCCATTTCTACAACCCCAAATCAACCGCAATGCGATGAGCGCAAGCAAACCCGGAAAACGCCACTGCATTCAACCCCTGACCTGGAAATGTACTATCTCCCACACAATAAAGCCCTGGAATTGCCGTTCTGTTAAACGGCATCCCCAACAACCCCCGCAATTTGTGGCGGGGAATTGGTCCGTAAGTACCATCCTCACGACCTAAAAAGCGGCGATGGGTTCGTGGTGTTCCCACCTCCAGATAATCCAATGCTGCATTTAAACCAGGAAAAATCTTCTCCAAACGGTCAACAATTCGCCTAGCCGCCTCTTCCTTCTTTTCCTCGTACTCCCGCCCAGACAGTCCTTGCCAATCATCAATCCAATGAGGTGTGAAGGCGTGAATAATATGGTACCCGCTAGGCGCTAACTCTGGATCAAGCAACGTCGGGATAGACACGAATAAAGTCCCTTCTGGGGCGGCCATCTTCTCCCAATCTTCTAGCACAATGTGATGGCATTCTGTCCCTTGGGGCAAAACTTCTGCCTTCACTCCCATGTGCAAACTCAGAAAACTGGGTGACTTGTGATAGCGTTGCTGCCATTGTTTCTCAGCAACAGGAATTTGTTGTTGACTAAGTAATTTCCCAAAGGTATCCCAGCGTGTAGCATTGGAAACGATGCGCTTGGCACGGTAGATTTGACCATTAGCCAGTTGCACACCTACGGCTCGTCTATTTTCTATGATAATTTTTGTTACCCTAGCTTGATACTGGATTTGACTGCCTGCTTTGACAAGCCCCTCTACCAATTTTTGGGCTATTTGTCCCACACCACCTTTAGGATAGTTGACTCCTCCATAGTGCCTGTCGGAAAATACCATTCCAGCATTAATCATTGGCGTCATGTCAGCTGGTACCACCGACCAGCAATAACACTCCATATCAATAAATTTCAACAACTGGGGGTCTTGAATATAACGCCGCGCCATATCTCCGGCATTTTGAGGCAGATACTTCACTAAACCAAGACACGCTAAAGGATGCTGAAAAAATACACGCACTAAATATCGGGGTTCTTCAAGCGACAGCAAGTCCATGCTGTTGAGACAATGAAATACTTTCCAACACTCGTCATAAAAGCGACGAATCCCTTGGCTTTGATTGGGGAAATAGGCAGTCAGATTTTGCAAAAATTTTTCATATACTCGCTCAACTTTCAGGTCTAAGGCATTGGGCAGATGATAATGAATCTGCACTGGATCGGGAATCACATCTAAACTTACGTTGACGGCTTGCAAAGCACGAGTGAGTAAGTTGGTGGTACCGTTCTGACCGAAACCAAAAATCATCGACGCCCCAACATCGAAGCGATAGCCTTGCCGTTCAAAGTAACCCGCACTACCCCCTGGAATCAGATAACGTTCCAAGACAAGTACTTTAGCACCTTTTGCCGCTAACTGAGTCGCGGTTATCAAGCCGCCAATACCAGATCCAATGACGATGACATCAGTATCCTGCATTTTGTTTTTTGTCATTTGTGAGATAGCGCAGCCAAGGAGTGTTTCCAGCTGTTACGGCGACTGGAGAACCCAAAGGGTCCTTTGTCTAATAGTGAACTACCTACACTGACCTGACGGTACAGTGTAGGCTTCCGGCGTCATTGACAGATGCCTTTCTACCTTTCGGCTTATTGGTCTTACTCCGCCTCGGCTCGGCAATAACGGGGTTCCCTCCGCCATTGGATAATATCCGAATACCTTCGTTTCTTATGTTCAGACTGGCGTTGCCGTCTCTGTCATGAAACGCATTGCAACTAGGACATGACCACTCTCTGACATCTAGTTGCAACTCATCAATGACATGACCACAGCAAGAACACATTTTGGAACTAGGGAAGAATCTTCCTATTTCTACAAGTTGTCCATCTTTTCGTTTCAACTTGTAGTCAAGAAAGTTAACAAACATCCCCCAACCAACATCGGATATTGATTTTGATAGCTTTCGGTTTCGTATCATCCCCTTAACGTTGAGATTTTCTACAACGATGACTTGACTATCATCTACCAGCTTTCTTGATAACTTGTGCAAGAAATCCTGACGGGAATTTGATACTTTTTCGTGTTCCTTAGCTACGACTTTTCTGTATTTGTTTCTTGACTTACTTCCTTTAACTTTACGGGCAAGCTTTTTCTGCTTTCTAGTCAGATTCCTTTCATGACGTTTGAGGTGTTTTGGATTGGAATACTTGGTAACTTCTTTGCCATCATGAACAATAGCGAAATCTTTTAAACCCAAGTCTATTCCAAGAATTTTATCTCCACTTGGTTGATTTGTGCTATCCTCAACCTCACACAATACCGATGCAAAGTACTTGTCTGTAGGAGTCTTGCTGATAGTGACAGTCTTGATTTTTCCTTCAATTGGTCTATGAAAGACAGCTTTCACAACACCAATTTTAGGGACATCTAGACAATCTCCTACAACCTTAACGTTTTGAGGATATTGGATTGATTGTTTATGGTGCTTTGACTTGAACCTAGGAAACTTAGCCCTACCCTCAAAAAAGTTAGTATAAGCCTTGTTCAAGTTGATTGCTACGCACTGTAAAACAGCAGAATAACAATCTTCTTTTAACCAAGAATGCTCTACTTTTAATTGAGGAAGATAAGCCTTGTATACACTTAGGTTTAACGACTTTCCAGTTTCTTCATAGTGTTGAATGCAAGCATTGAGTGCATAGTTCCAATACCACCTTGCACAACCAAACGATTTGGCTAGACTTTCTTGTTGTTCGGTTGTTGGGTATAGCCTGACCTTAACTGCTTTCAACACTTTAATCACCTCCTTTGTACACCTATGCTAACATAACTGTGTACTCATTGGGATAACAAAATGAAAAATAAACAGTTAAAAATGAGAATAAGTGAACGTAGACTCAATAAAATCCGTCTGTATGCTGCTCATGCTGACAAAACTTTAACCCAAGTCCTTGAAGAGCTTATTGACTCGTTACCAACCATAGAGAGAGGCAATTCGTCATCGACCAACATTGCTGATTGAACTGTGTTCAATATCGCTCGTTGGTCAATTCCTCCGCAGCCCAGAATTCATCCCAACACGCTCCCTGAGTACAGGTACAGTGTGGGGCTTCTTCTGCTTTCAGCTAATGACTAATGACTAATGACTAATGACTAATGACTAATGACTCATTACAAAAAAGAGGGACAAGCCCGCTACCGCTGGCCAATCCCGTCTGCCGATCCTTAAAGAGAGGAGAACACTGAATTACAATATAACGTCGCTTGAGAATAAATGTCAAATACTAATGCAATTATTTTTCAATAAAGTTTCAACTGGTGAGGTCACTGTCCTCCCCACCAACGAGTACGTATGGTGGGGGAGGAATGCCGCAGTTGAAAGCTGGGTACTGGGAACTGGGGACTACCCCTTCGGGGAAGTCAAAATTCGCTCATGCAAAATTCAAAAAAAAGAATTTTACTTTTGACTTTTGGCTTTTGACTTTTGAATTGATTTGTCCCTAATCCCCAATCCCCAGTACACGACTCTGGAAATAAAGCTACCCTTCGGGTTCACCAGTCGCCTAGTGAGGGAAACCCTTTAAAGAGCGCTGGTTCACCATTCACTCATAGCGCGAAAAGCCCACAGAATCAGCCTTTTGACTTGTTACCTTCACTTTTGACTTCCAAAGCAGCTGTACTAGTCCCCTTTACAACTCACGCAATATAAATTCAAAATTCAAAATGTTTTTTTGAATGTTTGAGTAATTGTGGGTCAGCCGCATCCAAGAAAAAGTATTATTATGTTTCAGTTGTTATACGATATGGAAAAGCCTATTTGCGGCTATGACGCTACAATTGCGTGTTTATGTCCCACCCCATCCCCTAATTAAGCATTGGTTGGCAGTTGCCCGTGATGCTGCTACACCTTCGGTTTTATTCCGCAGTGCGATGACTGAGTTGGGACGGTGGTTGACTTATGAAGCAGCTAGAGAGTGGTTGCCAACTCAAGAGACAACAGTGCAAACCCCTTTGGATTACAGCAGCGCAACTTTAATAGATCCAACAGTTCCAGTGGCGGTGGTGCCGATTTTACGGGCTGGGCTGGGATTACTAGAAGGAGCGCAAACAGTGTTACCTCTGGCGTCAATTTACCATTTTGGCTTGGTGCGAGATGAAAAAACACTGCAACCCTCTTGTTACCTCAACAAATTGCCAGAAAAATTTCAACCACAAACGCGAGTGTTAGTCACCGATCCGATGTTAGCGACAGGAGGATCGATCATGAACGCAATGGCAGAATTGACACAACGGGGTGTTGAGGCAGCCTTGACGCGGATTGTATGTGTGGTAGCATCTCCGGCAGCTTTACAAAAACTGAATGATGCTTATCCAGGTTTAATAGTTTACACTGCTACAATTGACGAAACGGTCAACAGTCAGGGATTTATTGTACCGGGATTAGGAGATGCGGGCGATCGCATCTTTGGGACATAAGTTAGTATGCAGCTAAGACAGCATTGGTGTGCAAAAACAACCCAAGAGGTGCAGCGTTTCTTCAAGGCGGTAAAGATATGAGTCAAAAAGATGGTTTCGCGAGCGGTTTTTTCGCCGGAGCAATTTTCGGTAGTGTCGTTGGTGGTATTGTTGGTGCGCTTGTGACGACGAAACGCGATTCAGAACAAGCAGCAGAGGAAGAACCTCAAATGAGTACCAACTCAGTAGAAGCTAAAAAAGCCGCAAAAAGGCGTCAAATGAAAGCTTCGGATCAGGAGAACATGGAAATGGAAACGGCGCGGCGATCGCTTGAAGATAAAATTGCCCAGCTCAATGCCACAATTGATGAAGTGCGGCAACAACTGGGGAATGTGAATGGCAATTCGGAGCAAGTCATTCAGGACCGTTCCTCAAAGCAGTGACGAGTGACGCTAACAGATATACCTTGGGACTGGTGGCAAATGCCAACGATAAACGTGAGAGTGGCAATTATGAACAGATGCATAATAACTTGCATCCGGCATAACAGAGGCTAATTTAAAATTAATGATAAGACCGCATTTGACACTTAACAGGAAATCAACCAATCCATGAGTCTACTGATTACCACACTAAGTACTTTCATACAGATTTATAGCACTCTACTGATTATTAGAGTCCTCCTGACATGGTTCCCTAGTATCAACTGGTACAACCAACCATTTGCTGCTTTGAGCCAGATTACCGACCCCTACCTCAATCTGTTCCGTTCCATCATTCCCCCGTTGGGCGGCATTGATTTTTCCCCAATCTTGGCGTTTCTGTTACTCAACTTATTGAGTTCTTTGCTCGCCTCGCTAAGTACCATTCCATTAGTTGGTTAAGTCTAGACCAAAGATATAGCAACCTTTGTAGAGACGCTTGTGGAAAACGTCTCTACAAATTTATTTTGTCCAACTACTTACGAACTTGAGCGCCAAATCCAGCCGCCTTGAACTGCTTCAACTTCAAGGGTAAGGGCTGATTTGCAGGGACAGAAATCCTTAATTCAAAATCGCTGTCGCCTGGTGGAATTTCCTCGATAGAACCAAGACGGGTACGATTTTGCATCACTGAGTCATTGTTGGCATCATAAATGCGCCCAAAAATATCTGCATCGTAGACGGTTTTGTTAGTGCCATTTTGAGCTTTACCTGTAACAATAAAGCAATTGGCTGCCATCGAACTACCACCACTCGTAACGGCTCCTTTCGCCAGTTCTTGTGGGCATTCATGATAGGAAAGGTTAGATAGTTTAATCTGTGTCAGCGCTACAGCGCTTGGAGTCAACACCCACGATAGAACCCCAATAACACAGGAAATGAAAATAACCTTAAGTAGTCCTGAGTACTGAGTAGTGAGTTCTAAGAAGTTTTTAATAGCTAAAGGCAGGAGATTTAACAACGATAGTAGGCGATTTTTCTTTTCCATATCTCAAATAACAAGAAATAACGAGATTTGTAACAACAGAAGGGCTGCGGCTAACTCAGCACAAGCGAAAAGCTTCTAAGCAGTATTTTCAACCTCAAGTTAAGCGAAATTCACTCTTAAGGTATTGGCAAGTTCTTTTTAACTTTTGTAATAATTATTAAATATTAAACCCTAAATTGCTACGTCACTTATGAGTCCAGATGAGATTAAAGTAGCCTTGCAAACAGCGTTTTATCGTTGTGATGTCGCAAGCTGCCCTCTCTCTGATACGCAGAAAGAGATATTACTGCAAGTCTTAGAGCAAATGAAGGGATCTCATCCTACTGTGTCTGACCTTGCTAATCCTTTAGACGAACTGACGCCAGAGGAATTGCAAGCATTTTTTGAGTTCGTCAAAGCACAAGAAGAAGAAAACCGCTCGTGGAAAGCGCAGTTACTAAACGACTGGCTGCAAGAAAATGATTCTGGAGCAGTACAATTTATTCGCGATCGCTATGGATTGCAGTGGTTGAATCGGATTGAGCCATATCATTTTGAGAAGTATTCTGCTAAGGATGTCCTCAAGCTAAAGGTGGGCGATCGCATTGAAGTTTGCAATGCTCTTTGGGAATGGGTACAAGAGAATAGTCCTTGTCCCCCGGAATGGTATTCCTGCATCGTCATAAAGGTTGATGAAATAAGCAATGGTGATGACTCCTCAACCAACTGCATCATCCGCTTCAACAACGGTTCAGAGTTTGAAATTCAAGGTATGTACGAATGGAATCGCTTTAATTGGCGAAGACCGCAGTGAGAAGAGGATAAGAGGGAGTGTGGGAGTGAGGGAGTGAGGGAGTGTGGCAAGCTAAAAAATCAACAGCCTATAAATTTTCCCTCCTTCCCTCATTCTCTCCCTCCCTCCTTCCCTCATTCTCTCCCTCCCTCCCTCCCCCATTCTCCTACTCCTCCAAACCCAAATGCTTCCGCAAAGCTTGGCGCATCACATCTGTGGGAACAGTGTCCCGTTGCAACCAGATTTTTAACGCTGCTGCGCCTTGTTGAACGAGCATTTCCAGTCCATCAATCGCAATGACACCCACTTGCAGCGCCTGTTGGAGAAATTTTGTTGGGTTAGGGGTGTAAATCAAATCGTAGGCGATCGCTTGCTGTGGCAAATTCGCCATTTCCTCTGCACTTAAAGGTGATTCTTCAACCTTAGGATACATCCCAATAGGAGTTGTATTTACTAGCAGGTTTGCTTGCGGAATTAATTTTGGCAGTTCATCCCATTGATGGATGTGCAAATTTTTCGATTCGAGTGAATTGTCCCAACTCTTGCGAAATTCTTCTAACTTTTGGGCATTGCGTCCAATGACCAAAATCTTGCCACAGCCCAATTGGGCACAACCTGCGACAACTGCCCTGGCTGCACCACCATTGCCTAAAATCACGGCTACCGTCTGACTCCAATCTCGGTTATAGGTTGTTCGTAAAGGGGCGAGAAATCCTTCTACGTCAGTATTGGTGCCAATCCATTTGTTATCTTTACGACTAAGAGTATTCACTGCCCCCACGGCTTTGGCAATGGGTGAAATTTCTGATAGCAAAGCTAAAATTGCCTCTTTGTGGGGGATTGTGGCGTTAAAGCCAACAACACCGACAGCGCCAAAGCCTTGAATAGCGACTTCTAAATTCTGTGGTTCTACCGTCCAAGGGACATAGACGTAATTTAATCCTAAATGGGCAAGTGCTGCATTATGCATCACTGGTGAGAGGGAATGTTCTACCGGATACCCAATCACTCCAAGCAGTTTGGTTTTACCTGTAATCATTCGTTTATCATGACTCAATAGATTTCTTGTAAAAATCCAGTTTCAGGGTATTTGAAACCGCAGATTTACGCAGATATTTTTTTTCTATGTATCTGTGTATAACCGTGGTTTCATCTTCAAAAAATTGACTTTTGCAAGAGGTCTATTAGTCATTATTCACTGATACGAACCACAAATGACTCTCATGACTTCGTTAAAATTATTAAAAGGTACTTAACATTTGTTTGGATCATGCAGGGAACAATAGCCCCCTCTACAACCCCAATTCCAGGTAAATATTGGCAGTGGCGAGGGCATAGGATTTATTACGTACAAGCAGGAGAAAAGCACTTACAGCGTCCTCCCTTGTTATTGGTACATGGGTTTGGTGCATCCACAGACCACTGGCGCAAGAATCTCAGCGGACTGTGTAACGATTTTGAAGTCTTCGCCATTGACCTTTTAGGATTTGGGCGTTCCGCAAAACCTAAATTGGAATACAGTGGCGACTTGTGGCGCGACCAACTTTACGACTTTATCACGCAAGTGATTGGTCAAAAGGCAGTGTTAGCAGGCAATTCCCTAGGAGGGTATGCCAGTTTGTGTGTTGCAGCACAACGCCCTGATGCAGCAGCAGGTTTGGTATTGCTTAACAGTGCTGGTCCTTTTAGCGAAAACCAGCCTTCAGCAGAACCAGAAGCTTTACAAACTGAAATTGAGCCTCCTCCTCCTTTGAAGGCAAACGAACAGCTGCAAAAGCTACTTGGTGATGTTGTCAAGTGGATTTTTCAACAACCTTTAGCCCAGTTTCTCTTATTCCAATACATAAAACAACCTTGGGTCATTCGCCAAACTTTGGAGAAGGTTTATCTTGACAAAAGCGCGATTACAGACCAATTAGTAGAAGAAATTTATCGCCCTGCGTGCGACTCAGGTGCATTGGATGTGTTTACGTCTGTGTTTAGCACTCCTCAAGGGGAAAAAGTTGATGTGCTACTAAAGCAATTAACTTGTCCTCTGTTGCTATTGTGGGGAGAAGCTGATCCTTGGGTGAATGCTAGAGAACGTTCAAACAAATTTCAGCAATACTATCCTGAACTGACAGAACACTTCTTACGGGCTGGTCATTGTCCCCATGATGAAGTACCAGATGAGGTAAATCGTCTGTTAGGTGATTGGGTTTTGTCCACAGTTATGAGTTAGGACTTATATCAAGCTTGGTATGTACCAGGCTTGATATTACTCCCTTTGGGCTTCTAAGCTCTGCAAGATGCTGGGGTTAGCCAAGGACTATGAGGCGTGGTGGTAGGCGGATTCGCTGTAAGAACCACTTCTCCGTTTTTATTTATCACCCACCCAGTCGCTTCTACTATCGGTTCTGGTATAGGTGTAGATGCTTTGGTTGTCACAGATGCAGTAGAGCGTTTTTCTGTGCTTGGTTTAAGCGATATCCAATCAACCAGCACCGCATCACTTTCAAGGAGTTCATTTATCGGGTTCGGAGGTAATCCGCCACGTCCTGTCATCACAAACGAACTAGCTCTTTGCCTGCTGTTGGGATTGCAGCTTGTGTCAATTTGCTGTGAGGCATCAACTAGATTTGTTGGCAGTTGGACTAATCCCCGATTGAGGTCAACATTGGGTGTGTTGATAGTTACCTGACCGTTTAAAGTAGGACTTGTCTGGGAAATTGCCGTTATGTCATTCGTCGAAATTTGACGCGGTTCTATATCAGGGTTTAACTTCTCAAGGTCTTGCCGACTCAGTGGAGCGATGCCAAAAATACCAGTAGCGTTGATTATGACATTCCCACCCTTGCCATTGAACGCATTAGCGGTAATGTCGCTATTTTCACCCCTGACAGTAACAATAAAGCCCTTTGGAACATCAATGGTGATGTTGCCACCATTGCCACCAGCATTCTCAGTACCTGCAGTAGCAGAAATGCTGCTACCATCACGTAGTAGCAGTAACTTAGCAACGTTTAGTTGAAGGTTGCCGCCATTACCAGAGGTAGTGGTTGCACGGATCGCACTGTCATGCTCAAGCTTAATAGTATCAGCCACAATCGTCAAATTACCAGCATCACCACTACCAGTACTTCTAACTTCCAATCCCCCTCCATTGTCAAGAACTAGGGTTTTTGCTCGCACCTTCAAGTCTCCAGCAGTGACATCGTTAAGGGTGTTGGTCTGCGCACCTCCCCTTTTGATCGTAAATTGATCTGCGACAGTAATGTTCATTTCTCCAGCCTTACCTGTGCTACTTCCCACCGTATTGCTACCAACCCCTGAGTTTTCCAGTAGAAAAGAATTTGCACGAATGTCGATTTTTCCAGCGTCACCTTGACTAAGACTGTTTGTACGTATACCTGCCTTGTTCGGTAATTCCAAAGAAAGAGCAACATTAATGTTGATTTCTCCAGCCTTACCTGTGCTATTTTCCTCCGTGTTGCTCTGGACACCTCCATCTTCAAACTGAAAAGAATTTGCATTAATGCTGATTTTGCCAGCGTCACCCGTGCCTGAGGTGCCGGTAGTTATATCTGTACCTTTGATTGCAACAGAACCGGCGACATTAAGGTTGATTTCTCCGGCTTGACCTGCTGCCTTCACCACACCGCTAGAGACAAACGAGTCTTCAATTCGCAAAGAATTTGCATTAATGCTGATTTTACCCGCGTTACCCGTGCCAAAGGTGTCGGTAACTATACCTGCACCGACAATCATCAATGGACCTTTGACAATAATGTTGATGTCTCCGGCTTTACCTGTGCTATCTGCTTGCGTTATGCTAGCGAGCGCCGAGCCTTCAATTGCCAAAGAATTTGTACGAATGTTGATATTTCCCGCGTCACCGCTGTTCCCTGTCTGAATGCTCGCACTAGACCGATTCTCAAATTTGATGTTGTTGGCATCTAGTTTAATTTGTCCGGCATTCCCCGAACTGAAGGTGTTAGAGCTGATGTTGGACTGATTGAAAACTATAGAGTTACCGACAATGCTAATTTCTCCGCCATTTTTATCACCAAGCGTATCAGCTAATAGAATTGATTGCTCTATGAAATTGATATTCCTACCTGCAACTGCAATAGAACCACTGCCATCTCCTGTGGTATTCACGAATGCTTTATCAGAAAACTGGATGTCTCTAAAACTGGGAGTCCCTTCATAACCCAGCTTCCAACCTTCTTGTAATGGGACAAGATTCACAACCTGATTGCTCGCTACACTGCCGATTTCAACACGTCCTGCTTTTGAGGTGAGTACGCCACCCTCAAGCGAGACATTCCCTCCTACGAGTGCTAAGGTTTTTCCGGGTTCCACTCGCAATCCCGTAAAACTCGTGTCAATTCTGCCACGGGGTCCTGGCTTGGTTAGGTCTTGATAGTCAATATCGTGTCCTGATCCTTGTACCTGAATCGTTCCCGGATTGCTCCCCATACCCAATCCCACAGGCGCTGTTATCGTCAACAGGGGTTGGTTTTGTGATGATGGTACCGCACTGAAAAAGCTACCATCAGCAAACTTGAAACTGCTTGCAGTCGTTGCCAAAAATGAGCCGCCAATATTTAAACTGGCATTCGGTCTAAAGATAATTCCATTCGGATTCATTAGAAACAGGTTGGCTCTACCATTGGCTTGAATCAAACCATCAATATTAGAAATAGACTTACCCGTCACCCGACTAATAATGTTGTGAATGTCAACAGCATTATTAAAGTAAGCCGTACTCCCAGTAGGTACGGAAAACTGCTCAAAACTGTGGAACAGATTGCTTCCTGCTTGGGTTCCACCAGTGATATTGAAAATATTACTTTCTCTTGTGACACTGGAATTATTAGGTAGAGTGGCATCGGGGGTAATTTGAGCAATTGCACAATTTGCACTGCAAACGCTGACACTCCCTATCGCAATACCTAAGAACCAACCGCAACGAATACGACCTAAACCCGACATTGTACCCCCTAGCTGCATAGCAGTTGCATCACTGTTTAGTTAAGCATATTTACTTAACTCAAACGCTATATAAAACGCGAAAACCTGGTCAACGGTGACCAGGTTTTTTAAAAAGGTTCGTAGTGATCAAACTGCTTTTATCGTTAAAAAATGTGAACGGTGAATAACTAGGGTGGACAAAAACACTAACAAACTCAGCATACGTTTGTTTTTCCGCTTTGGGATTTGGCTTCGCCTCGCAACCAGAGCGCTGTGCCACTTACTATCATACTTATGCCGATGTTTGCTCGGGCTACTGACGGGAGACACCGGGTCATTTGCCCTTTTTTGTTTGGTTGTGCCTTGTTTGGTGTCCTATCTATAAGTTATCACCCGAATATGGAATTGCAAGCAGTTGTTAATCTAAGTTAATAAGAAAACATTAAACTAAGGTAACAAGCCCCGTTTCTCTTGCATTGAGCTTATTAGAAGCGGTTACGTGAGCGACTACCCAACAGATTGCGTTCGTGTTCTCGCAGTTCTGCAGGACTAGGTGTTTTGAATCCAAAATAAGCGGCAATCACTGCTGTTATCGCATGGAGCAAAACGTCGTTACCAAAGACCGGCATAAGTCCAAATACCGTATTAAGAACTGGCAACAATCCCATAATTGCCAGGACTCCATAAAAGATTGCCAAACTACGTGCATAACTTCGCGCTCTCATGTAGCTGCGGTAAGAAACCAATCCCCAAATACCAACAGCTATATACACAATGTTATCGAAAACATTGATGGGAAATGCTTCTAGCAGGTAGCCATATCCAGCCTTAAAAGTAACTGGAGGTCCACCAGTACCAGGTGTTGCAACCATACCTGGTATAAAACCAAAAATGCCAAATAATACAAACACAATACCGCTAATCAAGGCAAAGTAGCGCGCTTTCATAACTATGACTCCGTATTGATTAGAGATTTTAGGAAACCAACGGGATTACTTATCGCTTCATCAACTTACTCTGTTTGTTGCAATTAAAAACTCACTTTGGGTATTTCTTCAATTTCAGATGTCTTTGCCCGCTTAATCATATTACAGTTGAAGATAATCTTGAATTTATAACTTCGATATCGAATAACGAGAGATTGGGACAGGATATCGAGATATTCAATTTTTTGGTTTCATGGTTAAGAGAACACAAAGCAGAATAACGCAAAAGCCCCAGAAAAGGCGAAAACCTGGTCAACGGTGACCAGGTTTTTTAAAAGGTTCGTAGTGATCAAACTGCTTTTATCTTTAAAAAAAGTAAACGGTCAACGACTAGGGTGGACAAAAACACTAGCAAACTCAGCATACATTTGTTTTTCCGCTTTGGGATTTGGCTTCGCCTTTCAACCTGGGCGCTGTGCCACATATCATAATGTTTATGCCGACTTTTGCTTGGGCTACTGACAGGAGACACCGGGTCATTTGCCCTTTTCAGTTTGGTTGTGCCTTGTTTGGTGTCCTATCTATAAGTTATCACCCGAATATGGAATTGCAAGCGGTTGTTAACCTAAGTTAATAAGTTGTAGAACTTCTCAATAAGATGCATATGAGGGAGTAAATCCATTCAAAATTCAAAATATAATTTTGAACTTTGAATTTTTCTACAGCCCTCTCCAAATCACCAATTCCACATAACTGAACCATCGTCCAAATGGTCAGTCACAATACGCCCAATGGCATCGATTTCTTGAAGATCCTCAGTAGAAAGTTGAACAGCAGCAGCTTGGGCATTTGCGGTTGCTTGTTCGGGATGACGCGCACCGGCGATCGCACTCGTCTGTGGTTGGGCAATGAGCCATGCTAGCGCTAACTGAGCAAGGGTACAATGATGGCGATCGCTAATCGGGCGCAGTTTTTCTAAAGCTTGTTGGGCACGTTCAAAGTTTTCTCCCTGAAACAGCTTATTTTTGGCGCGATTATCTTGTGGGTCAAATTTGTGACCAGGTTCGAATTTCCCTGTCAACAATCCCTGAGCTAGAGGTGAATAAGCAATGATGGTAATCTGGTTTTCGATACAATAAGGCATTGCATCCTTTTCTACAGACCGCCAGAACAAAGAATAGGGAGGTTGTAAGCTATCAATACGTGCAACACAAAACTTACACAAATCGCTCAAGCCAAACAACTCGAACTATTTGAAGTTTGCTTCCTGCTTCTTCCAGGGGAGTCGGCTCCTAACCTGTCCACAGGCGTTAATTTCGCGCTTGCCGCACGTATTTTTTGTAAAGGGGCATTATTTAGATTAATCGCCGCATTTAAATCACGGCATTGAATGTGTCCACAGCCTGCGCCACATACATAAATCCTCTCTGACAAAGGCATTGGCTGTACGTTTGTGCAGTTAGAACACATCTTAGAACTTGCAAACCACCTATCAATTATTTCCACCTTCGTTCCGTAAAAGGCTTCCTTGTAACTTAGCATTCGACGAAACTCGTATAGTCCCAAAGAAGAAATGGCTTCCGAGAGCTTGTGATTTGCTATCATCCCAGAAACGTTAAGATCTTCTATCCGAATCCGGTAATATTTTCGACTAATGTCGGTTGTCGTTTTTTGAAGAAAATCTTTGCGGATATTAGCAATATGAGCGTGAGTTTTTGCTATTTGATCAAAGTAGCGTTTAGCTCTCTTGGATGCCAGTAGACCCTTGCGACGGTTTCCTAATTGTTTGTTACGGTTGCGCCATTGTTGTTTGTTCAGCTTGGTTTTCGCTTTCTTCAAACTAGTGGGCGTTTCTATCGTTGAACCGTCAGACAAAGTCGCAAACGTTTTTACTCCAAGATCTATCCCAACTGATTCAACTTCATGAATTAAGGGAGGGACTTTTTCGACATCTAGAACAAGAGACACAAACCATTTATCAGCAGTCCTAGAAACAGTAAAACTTTGACTAGAACACAGAAAAGGAATTGGTTGTTTAAGCCTGAACTCACCTAAGCCTGGAATGATGATTCGCTTTCCTGGATGCAAAACCTGACGATTTGTGAAAGGCAACATTGGCTGTCCTTTCGCTGGATAGACGCCTGATTTCTTGAGAACAGTAAAGCTATCACCTTTCTTTTTGCTCTTCATCTGAGGGAATCCAGCCTCTCCTTTACGCCACTTATCGACTGCTTTCGCTAAATTCCGTAGTGCATTCGAGTAGATGGCTGAAGGGTACTGTTGCACCCATTGGTATTCTGGATTTGTTTTTACATAGTTTGTAAAAACCTTTTCGATAGCTGCTAAACGCTTAGAGTCTGCGGCTTTTATCCCTTCAAACTCCCAAGAGCTAGTAAGCAAAGAAAGTCCAAAATTGTAAACAAACCTAGCAAATCCTGCACATGCCGCTAGTCTAGTTTTTTCTTTATTATTAAGTTTTAATTCTAGCTTTAAGGAATACATTTGCCTTACTAGGTTTATTTCGTTTAACTCTAGTATACGAGAAAAAACATAAAACATAAAAATGACTATAAAGTTTAAACCTCAAGGAGATAAAGCTTTAGACAAGATTCCTTTTCAGGTGAAGGTAAGACCTGGGTTAAGAGAAAGAATAAAAGCGATACCTGGATGGCAGTCGCTTTTAAGGGAAAAGCTGGAACAATGGGTAGAAGAATGGGAGCGGAATATAGAGAAATAAGCGAATTGTTAAATAATTTCGCTACTTAGTAACACGTCCGTATTGAGATGCTTCTTCCAGTTGGGCACGGGAAAAATTGGAAACACCAACAGCCCGAATTTTCCCTTGCTCTTTCAGGTGGTTAAGAGCGCTCATAGTCTCTTCAATAGGGACAAGTTCAGAATTGAAGGAGCCAGAGGGCCAATGAATTTGGTAAAGGTCTATGTGGTCAGTTTTGAGGTTTTTGAGGGAGCGTTCACAAGCCTCAATCACTTGATTGTACTTGAGATGGTTAGCAAACACTTTCGTCGCATACTCCACTTGATGGCGAACATCAGATAAAGCTTCAGCAACAATGCGTTCCGAGTGTCCGTCACCATAGACTTCAGCAGTGTCAATTGTCGTGATCCCAGCTTCAAATGCTGCTCGTATTGCTTTAATCGAGTCAGCGTCCTCAACCCCCACCCACATTTTTTTACCAGCTTGCCAAGTCCCCATAAGGATAGGCGTGATTTGTACGTCCGATGTCCCCAAGCGTCGCTTTTCCATGCTTAAATCCCGAAAGTAATGCCTTTTAAATACTATGGAACTAATCTCAACGCACTATAGTGACTGATGTCCCAATGTTCACCTGAGAGAATAATTCCTCAATATCCTTGTTGTACATGCGAATACAACCGTGTGAGGCTGCTTTGCCTACTGACTCAGGATTAGGGGTGCCATGAAAGCCAATCCAATTTTTACCGTTTGTCCAAAATCCAATCCAGTAGCGACCAAGAGGATTTTCTGGGTCTCCTCCTGGGATAGCTATACCTTTTTTCAAAGGGTGTATCCAAGTAGGATTTTCTAACATTTCACGTACTCGAAAATTGCCAATTGGGGTTTCCCAGTCTCGGCGACCTACGGCAATTGGATAACTTTTAATTTGGGTTTTTCCTCGATAGAGGGTTACTTCACGGCGGCTAAGACTTATCTTTAGGTAAATCGGTTGAGTTATTAAATCATCGATATAATAATTCGTCGGTACAGTAACGGAATTATTTAAGGAATTGTTATCATCAAGAGTTTTATCACCAGCTAACGATATTTGAGGATTTGAATAGAAACTAAATGCACAAATTAAAAGAGCTAGCCTGACTGATTGCTTTACTTTCATATTAGTTTCAGAAATAATTTGCAACCAATTATTTAGTATCCAAATACATTAGTATTTTGTTAAACATCTATCTTGAGACTAATTATTATAAAAATTACTCCTAATAGGCAGTAAAAGCTTACCACGAGTTATCAGGAGTAATTTCGGTAGTCTCTCTAAGAAAATTGTCAAAGTTTGTTGCCGTAAAAATCGAACCGATGGACAGCGCATTTGGTCTTTTTCGCTGCTATTGTTGTTAGCAGCCACCATTTGCCATTAAGCAACCAGAGGCATCACAGTTAACAAGCTTGTCAGTCTGTGTAGAGTTAGGAAATTCCAAGGGAATTTACCACAGCGCTCTGACGCCTCCACCACTTCCATCAGTATTTTGTCCGCCTGTTGTGCCGGTTCCACCAGTATTTTGCTGGGTTCGAGTGCGAACACCATTTTGATTTTGCTGTGTTTCGGTAGTGTTGTTGTATTGATAATATTGCTGCGTTCTGGTGGTACCATCATTTTGATATTGCTGCGTTCTGGTGGTACCATCATTTTGATATTGCTGTGTTCTGGTAGTACTATTATTTTCATTAGTACCATCATTTTGATATTCTTGCGTTCCGGTGGTGGTATCATTTTGATATTGCTGTGTTCCAGTGGTGCCACCATTTTGATATTGCTGTGTTTCGGTGGTAGTGGTGCCGCCATATTGCCCGCTTGTGCCGGTGGAACCACCCGAGGATCGCCCTCTTTGGGAGGCTTGGGAGTATAAGGTGCCTTCTGGGGCTTCACTAATTACGGTGCTTCGAGAGTTGGAATTGGGCAATGCAAATGCTGGCACACTAAGTAAAGCACTGGCACTAGCAACTCCTACGAGGCTAGCAAGCGTTTGGAAGAATTTTTTACTGTTGTTTCTGTTCATTTGTATCTCCTGGGGTTAAAACTGAAAGACTCTTAATGGGCTAAGTTATTTGCTGAAAATCAGACAAAATGTTGTGGCAGTTCTGAACCGAAATCAATTCACTATGCCAATCTGAAGTATTTAACTTGATGTTGATATTTCTCTTTAAAAGTTAACTCTGTTAATTTTCTTACTCCTCTGCCTAAAGCATAGTCTCATATTCAACAAGCTTGTACTTGAGAATACATTTTTTTTGGAATCAGCTTTGTTTTTACTAACTTAAAGCAGTTGATTTTAAGAAAAAATATGCTAACAATTTCGGTATTCAATAGGTTTTATTTAAAAATAAGATTAAAAGCGTGAAATTTAGATATATTGTTGATTTTCGATTGTTACAGCGCTTATTCTTATGATTAAGCTACAAATCTTCGGGTGTCTCTTACTTATAAAAGCTTATCTAATGGATATTTAAGATATTGGTGAGGCAAAGAACACTTTACAGAAAACCGTTGTAAGTAGCAGTAGCATGGTTGGCAAAAACTTTCGTGGTAAACTCCACTTGATGGCAAACATCAGATAAAGCTTCAGCAACAATTCGCCTTAAGTACGCGTCACCATAAACTCCAGCGGTGTCGATTGTTGTGATACTAGCTTCAAATGCTGCTCCTATGGCTAATCGAGTCAGTGTCCTCAACTCCCACTCATGGTTTTTTACCAGCTTGTCATGTCCCCATGAGAATAGGCGTGATTCTCACATTCAATCTACCCAGCTTTCGCTTTTCTATAATTCCTCCTTAACTGTTCCTTAATTCATTTCCTCAGACAGTAACCTAGTGTATCGGTCTTGGTTTCAAATTAAATCAGAGTTACAGTAGATGCTTATGCAAGAACAGACTATGACGAATCATGCACTCAAAGAATGGGCTGTTGCTATCAACGCCTTGGAAACAGGTAAAACAATTATGCTGCTTCGCAAAGGTGGTATTCACGAACGCAATGGACACTTCCAAGTTGCCCACAAGGAAATATTGCTTTACCCAACGTTTGAACATCAACAACCTTTCTTGCTCAAACCCGAGTATGCTAATCTCGTCGTTCCTGTAACACCTGGCTGGCATCCAGAAACAGTCCGTATCGGCAGTTGGGCTGAAATTACGGATATTTTCCCAGTCAGTGATGAGTCAATAGTGAATGCTCTACTTCCGTTCCATATCTGGAATGAGTACTTTATTAGCGATCGCCTCAAATGGAAACCGCGTCAGCCATTGTATATTCTCCTGCTGCGGACTTACAAATTACCCCGAGAGCAGGAAATTCCCTATTGTCGCGAATATGGCGGCTGTAAGTCATGGATTGATTTGGCTCAACCGATTTCACGGCAAGGAGCACAACCAGTTTTGTCTGATTCAACATACACTCAATTAGTCGCCCAAATTCGCAACATCGTTAGCGATAAGGTATATGTCTCATCTATATAAGGCATAACTATCTAAAAAAGTACTCAAACATACATACATTTTTGTGAACCACAGATAGCATTGAGTAAACGTAGAGGCTTGCTGCGTTTATTTTTGTACACTTTCGTTTGCTTTGAATTCTGTTACGTGTGTTCAGGTTAACAGTTGTGAACGATAAAAAAGTACCCCGAAAGGGTGAGGTTACCCTTGACATCTGTCTGCGATTATGCATTTAGAAGCTAAATACTAAGGAGCGTGCCATGCATCGACGAATGTGCTGGTTATCAAAGTCTGGCGAAAATGCGGAAAAAATTTTACATCTGCAAACTGCACCCAATGAACCTTGGCGTCCTTACACAACTTTTCGGCAATATGCAGTTCCAGATTACCAAATACCAGGCGGTTCCAAAGGTTGGGCGACTTACCAAAAATTGTTAAAAGCAGGCTGGACTTTGATACCAAGTGCAAGAGCAAACGAGTTTTCCCCATTAGGCACTTCAGTTCAGTCATCAGAAAGATAGAACAGAAGATAGAAGATAGAAGATAGAAGATAGAAGAGAGAAGATACAAGATACAAGATAAAAAACTTTGTTCACTCTTGAGTTTTCACTTTTCACTCTTTAGAAACCTCTGGGGGAACCTTCTCCACGCGGATCAGCTGCGCCTTCTAATGATCCGTCAGGTGTTACGACAATTGCGTTAATATTACCCCAAGGTTCAGTCTGGTTAATTTTGTGTCCGCGACGCTGCAAGTCTGCAAGGGTGAGAGCATCTAAACCGAGAGGTTCAACTCTTAACTCATCTGGTAACCACTGATGATGTATGCGGGGTGCAGAAACAGCCGCGCCTGCATCCATATTGTATTCCAATACATTTAAGATCACTTGCAACACCTGAGTGATAATGGTACCACCACCAGGCGCACCCACAGCCATCCGCAGGCGACCATTTTCCGTGACAATTGTAGGAGTCATGCTAGATAAGGGAGTTTTACGCGGTGCGATCGCGTTCGCTTGATTCCCCACAAGTCCAAATGCATTTGGGACTCCGGGTGCTGCTGCAAAGTCATCCATCTCATCATTAAGTAGAATACCAGTTCCTGGCACCACAACGCCAGAACCAAAGCCGTAGTTTACCGTGAAAGTTAAACTCACAGCATTGCGCTGTTCATCGACAACCGTAAGATGACTGGTTTCGGGCGACTCATATCGAGTGGCGCGCAACCCCACCCCTAAGCCACCCTGACTTTTCACCTCATGTGGAAAAACCAACGCGAAACCTAACCCCCCAGCCCCCTTCCCTAAAAGGGAAGGGGGAGAATTTAAAGCCTCTCTCCTTGCAAAAGAGAGGAATGGAAGCGAGGTTGAGCGATCCCGTGAAAAGTAAGCTAAGCCACCTCTTACTAAGAAGGGTTTGGAGGTGAGGTGCTGCAATAATTGAGGGTAATGAAGCGAATTTGATGTAAACTGCTGTAGCGTCTCCTTATCTGCTGGCTTAACCTCACTTGAAGGTGTAGCTTTTTGGATATTGATTTGTTGACGCCGTTTTTGAGCGTAGGCAAGGTTGATAAGTTCTGCTACGGGGACTTTGACAAAATCTGGATCCCCTAAAAGTTGCGAACGATCAGCGTAAGCAATTTTCATAGCTTCCACCATCAAGTGCAAGGCGTCTGGGTGGTGCCATCCTAAAGATTTTAAATCGGTGTCACCAATAATATTTAAAATCTGTAATAAGTGAACGCCTCCTGATGAAGGTGGTGGCATTGAGCAAATTTTAGCTTTGCGGAAATTACCACATATTGGAGTGCGCCAGACTGGTTTGTAAGATTTTAGATCGTCACGAGTTATTAAACCACCGTTTTTTGTCATGTCGGAGGCGATCGCCCGGGCAATATTTCCGGTGTAGAAACTTTGGGGGTTTTTAGCAATTTCTGCCAAAGTTCGTCCTAAATCACTCTGTACCAACCTTTCCCCTGGACCAAAAAATTCACCGTTGCGAGTAAAAATTGCTCGTGCTGCTGGATTATCCAGAATCACCTGCTTGCGATTCTCGTAGAATTTTATAGAACGCCAAGTCTGCTGTTGAGAGACGATGAAACCATCTTTAGCCAGAGCGATTGCAGGTTGCACCACTTCTTGCCAACGCAGCTTACCATAACGACGATGGACTTCATACAATCCAGCCACTGTTCCTGGTGTCGCCGCAGCTAAATAACCGTTTACACTTGCATTTGGACGCACTTTGCCTTGTGCATCCAAATACATATTTTTTGTAGCTTTTAGCGGTGCGCGTTCGCGAAAGTCCAACGCCTTGATTTCGCCAGTTTTCGGCTGATGCAATAGCAAAAACCCACCGCCACCAATTCCCGCTGAAAAAGGTTCTACCACAGAAATTGCAAAGGTGGTCGCTACTGCTGCATCAACTGCATTACCACCCTTGCGTAACATCGCCATCCCCGCTTCACTTGCTAGGGGATGCGCTGAGACTACCATCGCCTTTTTCGTACGTAGCGGTGAGACAACAAAGGCGAATGCTGCTTTGTGGCTGCTAAACAGCAATACAGAGAAACACAGATAAAGTAAAGACCCTGAAAACCGCGTGTATCGGTCAAAAACACGCATTTTATATCTCCAAATTATTTTTAACGGTATCGCGGAAGTCCCCACCTTCAATGTACTCATAAAGTGGGGATTACTGCGGGCAACCATGAAGACATCCCCGACCAACTTAATCCGCAGGATTGACAGGACTGGGGATGGCTGAGGAGTTGCCAATCTCTGGTGTCGGCAGTCGGTCAATCCAGTCTTCTACCAATTGAGTCATCGTTTTTTCTTTACTTGCTGCATATAATCTAAGCTTATTTAAACGACGTTCAGATATCCGTAAGTTCAATCCTTTTTTATTCATATACATCTACACAACATCTACATAAATGATAGTATATAGATGGTTGTTGACCAGAAAGAAAAAGGTACAAGCCCCTAAATTTATTTATGGGGTTCTTACTTTTGACTTTTGAATGCGTGACTTTTGACTTCCCCGTTCGCGTAGCGTGCCCGAAGGGCTTAGGGGCTGACCCACCCACTCGACTCACAACAAACGGTCACAGTAGAGGTCATACTCGAACCCTCTTCTAAGAGCGAGAGAAAGGGGGAAAGATTTCGGTCACTGGTTCGCCTACTACTAAAGCGGTAAAAAATAAGCCATACAGGAATGTACGAAAAATAATAACTGTCCCAGGAAGTGGGATGGCTGCGCGGGTTCTCCACGGGGAGATAAAGGTAGCAATACCTCCAGACGCTGTGTAAGACTTAGACCGGATTTAGTTCCGGACACCCAACAATGAGTGTACCCAACAGAGCAACGGTGAAGCAGCGCTGAAGACGGAGAAGCCAGTGCAGGCGACTGCTGAACCCGAAGGGCAAATGAGACGCGTTCGCGAAGTGTGCGCCGTCTTCGCTTAGCCCATACTTCAAGCGTTCGCGCAGCGTGCCGTCAGGCATAGCTAAGTATGGGTACTTCACTCTTGAGACTCTTCAGAGATAGCTTCCGATTCGGTTTCCGGCTCAGTTTTGACGTTGGCTTTCGGCTTAACGGGTTTCGGTCCACGCGCTAAAGCAGGATTAACCGGTTGCCTAGATTCATCCCCAAAGGATCCTCTTTTGCCTTTACCCTTTGAGCGCTCATCACTTTGTTTTGAGCTTTTGCGATTGGATTCAATAGGAGGCACAGAATCCGAATTTTCTAAATCGTTGTCAGTACCTGCTTTGGGCTGACGGTCAGATTTCTTGATTGGGCGTTCTACCATTGTTAATTTTTGTTATTTTATTTGTATAGTACATCACTTTCGTAATCAATCATCTGCGTGCAAGGCAGCGCTTACAGGACTGGACTCATCACCTCACCCGTAAATAAGCCTTTCTTGCCGAGAATTGGATCACAGGGCAAATTTAGACAGGATCGCTCCAAAGGATTATCTTAGCTTTTTATTGAGGGCTAAACCCATATCTAGAGTACCAAATTGCCATTAAAACAGTGAACAGTGAACAGTGAACAGTGACCAAAAAACTGGTAACTGACAACTGATAACTGACAACTGATAACTGATAACTGTTAAAACTTTTTTGTTCAATGCCGTTGTATGCGACCATCTTCCATATGAACAATGCGATCGGCAATATCTAGGATACGGTTGTCGTGGGTTACAAGTAGCACAGAGCAGCCTTCTTCTTTTGCAAGGCGCTGGATAATATCAACGACATCTCGACCGGTTTTACTGTCCAGCGATGCAGTGGGTTCGTCTGCAAGCAACAATTTGGGTTGAGCAACTAAGGCGCGGGCTATTGCTACTCGTTGCTGTTGTCCTCCTGACAAATTCGCGGGGTAGCAGTCCACCTTATCACTCAATCCTACTGCTTGCAGTGTTGCGACAGCTCGTTGTCGATACTCTTGTTTAGGAATTTCCTGGTGCAGTTTTAGCGACATACGGACATTACCATAAGCAGTTAGGCATTTCAGTAAGTTGTGGTGTTGGAAGATAAAACCAATTTTGTTCCGGACTTTAGTGAGTTGTCCTTTACTGATACCCCGTAGTTCTTTACCAAGGACTTTTAGATTACCCTCCTGCACAGAACGCAATCCTCCAATTAAGGACAATAATGTTGTCTTACCACTACCAGAGGGACCAGTAAGGATAACAATTTCTCCTGGGTAAATATCCAAATTTACATCACTCAGCACGGGTTTACGCAACATCCCTTGACCGAAAGCGTGGTTGAGATTGCGAACAGCAACAGTAGGTTCCATAGCTCCACTCACCAGTTCCTTAATTTAAAATACATCGGCTGGGTCGGCGGAACGAAGTTTTCCTGTGGCGATCGCACCTGATACCGCACACATAACTAGAGTAAGAATGAATACCTGAAGGGCGACACTCACCTTCATGGTTAAAGGAATTCTTGTGAGTGTAACCAGCAATTGATAGATCCCCACTGAAGCGATAAAGCCGGGGACAAACCCCATGACACCAAGAATGATGGCTTCCTGAAGTACCACCATAAGCAGTGAGCGATCTGAATAACCCATTGCCTTAAGGGTGGCATACTCAGATAAATGGTCGCTGATATCAGCGTAAAGGACTTGATAAAGGATGATGACACCGACGACAAAACCTACAATAGTACCAAACTTCAGGATGACTCCCTCCGGCTGTGATGCATGGAATTGCTGTTCTCGTTGAATCAATTCCTCACGAGTCAGCACCGCAACATCTTTGGGAAGGCGATCGCGCAGCTTTGCTTGCACTGTTTCTTTGTTTGCTCCTTTTTCTAGAGTCAAAACTCCTATCCTGACTTGTTGCAGGCTATTTTGCCCATTGCGTTGAGCATAATTCCAGTCACTCATGATGACATTACCCTTATCATTCATGGTGCTGCCCATATTGAAAAGCCCAACAACATAGGTGCGGTGATTGTCCATGATCGTTGCTAACTCTTCGCGCTTGCCTAGCATTTCTGGAATGTCTCCAAGAGATGATTGGGATAGGCGATCGAACAATACACCATCTGGGATTGCCAATTTCGCCAACTGCTGATTAACTTCTGGCATATTCAGTACGGCAGGTTGGGCAGGATTGAAGGCAATTATCCTGACTTCGTTACCAAAAAGACGCGAACGTGGGCGTTTCTCTTTGCTAAGATTACCTTCACTAGAAGAAGATAATTGATTAGGATTCACCCAATTCGCCCTACCTATATATACAGGGCTAGCAGAAGCGACACCTTCCACAGCAGCAGCTTGATAAAGGTAAGCACGTGGAAAAGATATCCTAAACAGTAAACTTGGACTGAAAGACGATACTAACAGCAAATCACCTGCCAAACTTTCATGAAGTTTGGTTGATCCATCCGTCAGCATAGCCAGAAGTCCTAGCTGGCTAAACATTAGGATGTTGGCAAAGCAAACGCCTGTCGTTGCGACAGCAAGGCGAACCTTTTGATGAGACAATTGCGCCCAAGCAAGGGGAGTCTCGAAGTCAAAATTCTTGAGGAATGATTTCAAATAGGGAAATTGCATCTGTGTCCATCTGTGTCCATCTGTGGTTCATTATTTCTTTGATGTTTTGAAATCTCCTCCTTACTTAGAATCAGTATCAATCTTGACTCGTACCTGCATACCTGTTAAAGCGGCTACTTTCGGACTATCCTGTGGGTTAAGGCGGATTTTCACTTCCACAACACGAGCATTGACATCATTAGTTGGGTTACTCTGGTCTTGATTAAGACGCGTTTTGCCAATTTGTAAACCAATTTCGTCAACTTTACCCCGAATCTCGCCGCCAAAGCCGCCATATTCACTCGTAATAGTAGCTTGCTGTCCTGGGCGCACTTTGACAATATCGGTTTCGTAGACTTCGGCGATCGCATACATTTGGTTTGTCCTTCCCAGTTCTGCTATTCCTTGTTGGGTACTCACCAGTTCTCCAACGCGGGTGTTGATTCTCAAAATTTGTCCAGAAATCGGTACTCGCACTTGGGTGTTGTCCAATTCAGCCTTTCGCTGTTCCACCTGAATCAGGGCTTGTTCTAATTCAGCTTTGGCAATTTCTACATCGACTGGGCGAACTTCTTGCAATTTCGCCAAATTCGCTCGTTCTTTAGCAAGTTGTGCCTGTAAAGTCGTCTTAGTGTTTTCTAACTCTGCTTTGTTTTGTGCAAGAATTGCTGTAGCCTTGTCAAACTCTTCTTGTGTATTATCTACGTTAGATGTACTGATAGCTCCCTCCTTCACCAAAGCAAGGTTACGCTGATATTTCAGCTGAGCATTGCGCAGAGTTGCTTCAGAAGAGGCGATCGCTGCTTCTCTTTGTTTCGTTTCAGAACGAATGCGAGCCTCTAACTCAGCAATACCCGCACGTTGGGCACTAATTTCTCCTTCTTTTACGTCTCCCTGCTGGATTTTCAGCAACTGCGCCCGTTTTATGGCAACATTTGCCCTAGCATCCCTCAGCTGTTGTTCAGCTCTATCTTTTCCCTGAAGGATGGCAATGATTTGATTTTCTTTGACAAAATCGCCTTCTTTTACCAAAATTTGGTTAACGCGGCTATCCTGCGCATTTGCTACTGAAATCTTGATCACGTCTCCTTCTGGGATTAACTTACCAAGAGCAACAACCCGAGTGGTAGAACTGGGATTTGCTGCAGAAGGAGTTTCAGAAGTATTATCCTGTGCCTGGATTGTACCACCGCAGGCAGCAGACAAACCGAGAAGGCTGATAATAACTGTGTAAGTCACCCACTGGCGAAAACCGAAAGATACACCTCGGGTAAGTCCATTTTGGGGCTGAACCATAATGATAGCGGTTCTCGTTTGAATACAATATAACTCGGATGTGGAGAAACGAATAATCTATTGAACTGGGGATTGGGGATTAGGGACCCTTGGACTGGGAGGATTATGAACAGACAAGTTAGACTCAAAATGCATCTTTGAAGTTCCCATAAGGAATATTACTTATTGTGCATCTGTCGGAAGGCAGAATTGACTATTGCACTTCTGCCTTCTTTAATTTCGACTGACAAATACAAATCCCCGTGTCTTACCAGAAACTGAATCAACTGTTGCCATAGCCTTCCATAAATCTGCTGTTTTCACCCAAACTGGCGGGTACTTGTAACGAGCAACATCCATGATTAAAAACCTATCTGTTTTCTCGTTGTATGCTGCTATGGGCGAGATATGCCCGCCTTTTTCTTGCCCAATTTCTTTACGTAAAAAATTAATTAAGACGAAATTAGCTGGCTGTTTCAAATTTTCTGAAACCAATTTTCTAAAATCTTCTAGGCTAGTGTCAGCAGCGTGGTAAACTTTGACCTTAACACCATAACTAGCCAATAATTGCCCTATCTGCTCTAGCGTCATACCCATACGAGAAACAACTTCGGGTGCTAACACTTTTCGAGTAGCTTCGTTATTAAAAAAGTTTTCTTGAGTAAATACCCGATAGGGAGAATACTGCTGTGCTTCTGGTGCAGGAATTTGCAAACCATTCAGAACCATAACGATACTAGCAACACCACAATATGCCTGATTATTTTGCGTAACAAACTGCATACCGAGTGGAAAGAAATCTTGCCTTGATTGACTTTCAATAAATAGTTTTTCACCTTCATCAGAGTTGAAAGCAATCAAATTTTGTGGTATAGTTAATGTTTGGGCAAAGACACTTCCACCAGCAACAATAGTACTTATTATTAAAGCCTTGAAAGGTATTTTGATAGTTTTGAGTAAATTATTATTCATAAATTATCTGTATAGAAAAATTTAGATAATATCATCTCACACAAAGACGCCAAGACCCTAAGAAAAA
The DNA here is from genome assembly GCF_963920835.1 of Scytonema sp. PCC 10023. Lineage (NCBI taxonomy): Bacteria > Bacillati > Cyanobacteriota > Cyanophyceae > Nostocales > Scytonemataceae > Scytonema > Scytonema sp. PCC 10023. Next base: position 4,989 of record NZ_CAWUDP010000073.1, on the reverse strand, counting down.
CTTTACGTTTTTGCGTAAGGCTAAACCCTTAGCTTGGCGAAACTCGCTCTTCACCTCTTCACTATCGCATAACTCGCCCTCAACTAAAGAGTTGCCTTGTTCCCTGACGTCATGAGGCTAAACCCTTAGCTTTGCGAAACTCGCTCACCACCTGTTTAATATCACGTAACTCACCCTCAACCAAATAGTTCAATTGGCGCATTTCCGAAGCCGAAATTCTTCCACCAAGTTGGGCGATCGCCTTCCTAACTTCCGGATACTTTTGCAAAGTTTCTTTCCGTACAATTGGAGTCGCTTGATAAGGTGGAAAATACTGCTTATCATCCTTTAGCACAACTAAACCCAAGCGAGAAATTTGCCCATCAGTAGAATTTCCATTTATCATGTCTACTTGCTTTTGCAGAATCGCCCGGTATATCAACCCCAAATCCATAATCCGAGGAGATTTCGCAAAGCGCAAACCGTAGCTTTTAGACAATCCAGGAAAACCATCTTCCCGTTCTATAAATTCATAGCCAAAACCACCACGCCATTCGGGTGTATATCTAGCAGCTTCCGAAAGAGTTTTGATATTATAACGACTTGCATCTTCACCGCGTATAATCATTGCAAAAGTATTTTCAAAACCCAACGATTCCATCACTTCCAGATTGAATTCTTGAGCGTAAGCTTCTTTTAACCGCTGATAAACCTCTTTTGGATCATTAATTGCTTTTTGTTTTAAAATAACAGTAAAAGCTGTACCTGTGTACTCAACATAAGCATCAATTTTCCCAGCAGTAATCGCTTGATGAGTGACTAAAGCACTCGTAAAGCGAAGACGCTGAACTTTTAAATTGGTTGTTGCTTCGATTTGCTGTGCTAAAAGTTCGCTTAAAATATCTTGTTCAGTAAAACCTTTTGAAGCAACAACAATATCACCACTACCACCGCCACTTGTGCTGGGGTTACAACTAGCAATTCCTAACACTAGGGCAAAAGTTAAAAGGAAAAAGGCAAAAAATCTCTTCATATCAAGTCCGGCAAAGTACCCATAATAAAACTTATATGTAGTAAGGACTTTAGTCCTTGTTTTTGTGGAAGAGGACTAAAGTCCTCACTACAAACTTAGTAAGGTTATTTAATCGGACATGATATCATTTCTCTCTCTTTTCCTCCTCTGCGCCCTCTGCGTCTCTGCGGTTCATAAATTACAACGCACCCTATTTTTTTGTAATTTTAAATTTCCCTTCCAACCAACCAATAGCAAAATCAGCAAGCAAAGCAATAACCGCCGCCGGTATCGCACCAGCTAAAATCAACTGATTATTCACCGCTGAAATACCTCGAAAAATCAACTCCCCTAAACCACCAGCACCAATTGCTGCAGCAATAGTTGCAATTCCAATCGCAATCACCGTCGCCACCCGCACTCCTGCCAGAATAACACTCAGCGCCAAGGGAATCTCCACTTGAAGCAATAGTTCTTTATCAGTCATTCCCATGCCCCGCCCAGCTTCTATAATTGCTGAATCCACACCAGTAATACCCGTGTAAGTGTTACGAATGATTGGCAATAGAGAATACAAAATCAGGGCAAAAATTGCAGGGTTTGCTCCAATTCCGCCAATAACAGGCACCGGGATAAGCAAACCAAACAGTGCCAGACTAGGAACGGTTTGCATAATATTCGCAATCCCGAGAATTGGTTGACGGAGATTCTTTTGTCGGGTAATTAATATACCAAGTGGAATACCTACGAGAGTGGCAATCCCGATAGAAATCGCTACAAGCAGCAAGTGTTCTAGAGTGCGTTCCAGAATTTCCGGGGCATATTTTATTAAGAAGAAGTCACTGATGTTCATATGGCTGGCTTCAGACATTGCAGAAATGCGAGGGCTTCTGGGTGTTGGGAGTGCAAAAATTCCTCAGTTGTACCTAACACTACCAATTCTCCCCCATGCATTAACCCAATTCTCGATGCCAAGACAAATGCTTCTTGGATATCGTGAGTCACAAACACAACTGTTTTGCCCAGTTCCTGCTGTAACCGTTTAAATTCTTGTTGCAGTTCCAACCGCGTAATGGGATCGAGTGCGCCAAACGGTTCATCCATCAACAACACTGGCGGATCGGCTGCAAGCGCCCTTGCCACACCTACCCGTTGCCTTTGTCCTCCTGAAAGTTCATGCGGATATCTTTGAGCAAATCTGTCTGGATCTAAACCCACTAAATGCAGCAATTCATGAACTCGCGTTTTAATTTGTTTGGGTTTCCAACCTTCTAAAGATGGAACTAAACCTACATTGCGTTCAACAGTGAAATGAGGAAATAAACCCGTTTCTTGAATAACATAACCAATCTTGCGCCGCAGTTTAATTTCATCCCATTGAGTTGTGGAAATGCTATCAAATAACACCTCGCCTTGTGTGGGTATAAATAGGCGATTGATTAATTTCATTGTCGTGGTTTTGCCGCTTCCACTGCGCCCTAGTAATATCAGTGCTTCTCCCCGATTGATAGAGAAATTGAGGTTTGATACCAGAGGGCGGTTGTTACGGCTAAAGGTAACATTGTGGAATTCGACAGCGATTTGGTTATCCTGCGCCATGAGTGACTTTCAGTGAAAGCTAGCTTTATGTCACATTATGCGGTGATTTTGCCAGTTCAGTCGAATGGTGGGCAATGCCCACCTACTGATGACTAGACTTCTTGCATCTGTTTTATTCCATCTGTGTCCATCTGTGTCCATCTGTGGTTAATTATTCTTTTTTTTGGAATGAATGCAAGAAGTCTACTGTAAAATACACTCACACGTGTCAATAACTAACACGACTAAGTTATGAACCGACATTAAGTGCTGGTTTTTTCGCCTGATTCTGTTTTATTTCCATAACAGCACTTGTTCCCTGAGTACCATAGCGAGTCACTGCGGAGACAGCCGCACTTTCAACCTGAGTATTATTTAACACGTAGGAAGTTTGCCCAACGGGTAAGATATTTGTCGTCCATTCACTTCCTGTTTTAGTCTGGACAACCCACCACCAAACTTTTTGTTGCCCTGTGGGTTTCCAATTGAGTTGAATTCTGCCTGTAATTGCATCTTTATATATTGTCAGTTCGGGTTTAGCTGGTGGTGTGTTATCCAACCACGGCGATGCTGGAACCAAAGCAGGTTTTGTGTAAACCTCGTTTGCTAACAAGTCAGAAATTCCGCCACGATTTTGCATCAAAGATTTCATACTGAAGTGAATGTTGCCGCCCGCTCCTGAAAAACCCCGCGTTCCCTGAATTTGATAGGATATTTCGTGAGCATCCCAAGTTTTCGAGGTGTCATTACCTACGCGACTGGTGTAAATTCCAGACCAAATATGCCTACCCAAGGAGTTTTGCTCTAGCCACCACTTTAGCAAAACGGGATAACTTTGATGAGTTTGTGAAATCTTCCAATAAAGTTGTGGGGACAAGTAATCTAGCCAGCCGTTCACCAACCATTTTAGAGAATCAGCATATATTTGGTCGTAGGCGTTGAACGTTTTATTTGCTGTCGCTTGAGGGTAGCCCGGTTTCCAAACTCCAAACGGGCTAATGCCAACTTTCACCCAAGGTTTTTGAGTTTTGACACTTTGATAAAGACGGTGAACAAACGTGTTGATATTTTCGCGCCGCCAGTCACTGCGGCTGAGTGTCCCTCCAGTACGCAGATATTGCTGCCAACTGAGTTCGTCAGGGAAGTCAATCTGCTTCCCTCCGTCGCGTTCTGGGTAAGGATAGAAGTAGTCGTCAATGTGAACTCCATCTATGTCATATCGGCTAACAACATCCATAATGACTTTGAGAGAGTAGTCCTGAACTGCCGTTTCTCCAGGATCTAGCCACAGAGCCTTGCCATAGTGCTTGACTAACTGTGGTTGAGTTCTGCTAATGTGGTTAGCCGCAATTTCGGATTTTGCGTTCGCTTGACGGGCACGGTAGGGATTAAACCATGCGTGAAACTCCAAACCCCGTTTATGCGCTTCTTCCACTGCAAAAGCTAAAGGGTCATAATAAGGTTCTGGCGCTTTGCCCATTTGTCCAGTTAAGTACTCTGACCAAGGTTCGTAGGGAGATGGGTATAACGCATCACAGGCTGGGCGTACTTGAAAGATGACCGCGTTGAGCTTTAATGCTACCGCCCTGTCAAGTATCGTAATGAGTTCCGCCTTTTGCTGCTCGCTGGTTAAGCCGGGTCGAGAGGGCCAATCAACGTTGCCTACGGTAGCAATCCACACACCTCTGAATTCTCTTGCGGGCGGTGTTGGGATGGTATTTTCTGGTTTTTGTGGGATGTCCTGAGATAGGACAGGGGAACTGGCTCCGAGTAACAATAAACTGAGAAGAATCGCTTTAAGGTTCACGAGAGATATTTTTGGAAACGCAACTGTTGGAGGCTACTGCCCTCAGTTGTGGACTTTACTTGTGTAGAGTCAGTTCCTATCCAGTAGCGTGAAGTTAATTTAGTGTTGGCATCTACGGCTATTAATGGAGAGCATCGTGTCATGCTAGCGTCGGAAGAATGGATTCCTGCAACTAAAGCAATGCAACTTTATCCAATCCAATCGAGTGAAAAAAATGAAAATTAGCAGACAAGAAAAGCTAAGAGCGATCGCATACAGTATGGACTTACTAATACCAGGATTTTACTTTTGGTGTCCTTGGTTCACTATAAGACTTGGTGGAGCAACACCAGACGACAATCCTTACAAATATCCTGGTAAAATTCATGATTCTACGGGTCTTGCATAAGTGCTACCAGGGGATATTTTACTCTTCGGAGAGTGACAGAAGACGGTTACTTCAGCTTGGGCGATCGCATCTCATAGGAATTGTGGTTGCGGTGCTGACGCTGGGTTGAACTTTGCATTCAGCTTGTTAGCTACATCGTTAGCCCGTTAGAAGATGGCAAAATGAGTGTCTGCATAAGCTGATGTAAATTTCATCTATAACCAGAAGTAGAGAAGTTGTCTGAGT